>WQRS01000039.1 GCA_009786615.1 Treponema sp.
ACAAAGGGCAAATTATGTCAGTGAGAGAACTAAACGAAACAAACATCCTTTTGGGCGATGATCAGGAGTTGAAAGAGCCCGGCGATTATGTGGTTGTTTTATTGAACGATGACTATACTACAAAGGATTTTGTTGTTGATGTTTTGAGGATGATTTTTCATAAAAGCCCTGAGGAGGCGAATCGCATCATGCTGAGTGTCCATAATTCAGGGCGCGGTGTGGTAGGCGCGTATACATGGGATATTGCGAACACCAAAGCATGGCAAGTTCACTCAGTCGCCAAAGAGCACGATTACCCGCTCCGCTGTGTTGTTGAAGAGGCGTAAGATTTATGCGTTTATGTTCCATTAAAAGATAAATATGGAACATGGAGGAAAGAATGGAAATATCAGGACCTGTAAAAAACATCATAAACCGGGCGTATAACGAGGCGAAATCCCGCAACCACGAGTACCTTACGCCTGAACATATATTGTACGCGGCGCTGGACTTTAACGAAATACAGCTCATCCTGCAGGCGTGCGGCGCTGACGTGCGGCACTTAAAAGCCGGCATGGAAAGCTTTTTTGAGCGAAAAGTTCCGGCAATTGCNGGGGCTGAACCCATACAGACAGTNAACTTCCAAAGCGTCATTGAACGGGCNGTCATGACCAGCCAGGCCGCNCAGAAGGCNACNCTTGATGTAGCGGACATTCTTGTCTCGCTGTACGATGAGGAGCGNAATTACTGNGCCTATTATCTGCGCCAGGTTGAAAAAATAAAGCGCTACGATCTGTTGAGCGTCATTTCCCACGGTTACGGCGGCGGNAAGCCGTACGAAGCTCCCGGTGCGCCTGAACACGGCGACGGCGAATACGCCGGAAGGGATATTCTCCCNGATGAGGAAGGAGCGGATGCAAGCGGCAAAAACAAAGGTGTTAAAAAAACCGCGCTTGAGAAGTTCGCNACAGAGCTCACCGCTTTGGCACGGGAAAACAGGCTTGAGCCTGTTATCGGCAGGGAACCTGAGCTTGACCGTACTGTGCAAGTGCTTTGCCGCAGACTCAAAAACAATCCGGTTCATGTGGGCGATTCCGGTGTAGGGAAAACCGCCATCACCGAAGGACTTGCCCAGCGCATCGTAGCGGGCAAAGTTCCCCCAACGCTCAAGGATTTTTCCATATATTCACTTGATATGGGCGCGCTTTTGGCAGGAACCAAATACCGCGGCGATTTTGAAGAACGCATTAAACGGGTGGTTGAGGAAGTCCTAAAAAAAGAAAAAGCAATTCTTTTCATTGACGAAATACATACGCTTGTTGGCGCAGGTTCCGCGTCAGGAAGCGCACTTGATGCCTCTAACCTTCTCAAACCCGCTCTCACAAACGGCCGCCTGCGCTGCATAGGATCGACTACGCACGAGGAATACAGCAAGTTTTTCGATAAAGACAGGGCGCTTTCAAGGCGCTTTCAGAAAATCGACATCAATGAGCCGACCGAAGACGATGCAGTGAAAATACTTCTGGGGCTCAAGCCTAAGTACGAAAATTACCACAAAGTCCGCTATTCAGAGGAAGCGGTGGAAGGCGCTGTGCGGCTTTCCGCCCAGTACATCACCGAGCGCCGGCTGCCGGATAAAGCCATTGACGTAATTGATGAGGCAGGCGCGTTTGCCCGCATAGAAGCGTACAAAAGCGGGCATGGCGAAACGAGCAAAGCGGACGAAGCGGAAACTGAAAAGCCTGAGATGAGCGTGTTCGCCGAGGTGGACGCCGAATTGTCCGCAAGCGTTCAGGAAGGATCGATTGAGCTGATAGACATCGGGCTTCCGGTCATCGAAACGGTCATCTCAAAAATCGCCCGAATTCCTGAACGTTCAGTTGGTGAGAATGAAAGGGATAAACTTAAGCTTTTGGAGGAGCGCCTGCGCGGGCGCATCTTCGGGCAGGATGAGGCGGTCACGGCGGTGGTCAAAGCGGTCAAACGCTCACGCGCGGGCTTTAGGGAAGCGAATAAACCTGTGGCGAACTTCCTTTTTGCCGGTCCCACCGGGGTCGGTAAAACCGAACTTGCGCGCAGCCTTGCCGATGTGCTTGGCGTGTCCATGCACCGCTTTGATATGAGTGAGTATCAGGAAAAACACACCGTTTCCCGTCTTGTGGGCGCTCCCCCGGGTTATGTCGGCTATGAGGAAGGCGGACTTTTGACCGATGCCATCCGCAAACAGCCGCATGGCGTGGTGCTGCTGGATGAAATTGAAAAGGCGCATCCTGATATTTACAACATTCTATTGCAGATAATGGATTACGCAACGCTTACGGATAATAACGGGCGCAAGGCGGATTTCCGCAATGTGGTGCTTATCATGACCAGCAACGCAGGCGCGCGCGACATAGGCAAAAGTTTGATCGGCTTTGGCGACCGCGAAATGGATGAAACGGCGGTTGACGGCGCTGTTGAGAAAATCTTTACGCCGGAGTTCCGAAACCGCCTTGACGCGGTTGTACGTTTTGGGCATTTGTCAAAGGAAATAATGATTTCCATTGTCAGCAAGGCGCTTGACACCTTTAAGGAACAGCTTGCCGAAAAAGGCGTGACGCTTGAAGTGACATCCGCCTGCCTTAACCAGCTTGCCTCTGATGGATACAGCAAAGAGTTCGGCGCGCGCAATGTGGGGCGCATCGTTGAAGACCGCATCAAGGCGTTTTTTGTGGACGAGGTGCTTTTCGGCAGGCTTGAGTCAGGCGGACACGCGGTGGCTGATTATTCCGGTGGAGAATATCGCATTGATATAGTCGAAGAACGGAAGCCGGAACCAGCTTTGGATGCATAAAAGCCTTGTCTTTACCTCCAAGCGGCACCGATCCGAATTTCCCGTATTTAAGTGAGGTTGAGCGCTTTGTCTTTCCAGATCCGTTAAAGGCAAGGCACTTCAGCGTTGTCGCGTGGGGGGGTAATCTTTCGCCAGGGATGCTGCTTTCCGCGTATGAGCAGGGAGTTTTCCCGTGGTATTCAGACGGCGAACCGGTAATCTGGCACTCGCCTGACCCGCGCTTTGTGCTTTTCCCTGAAAAACTTCACGTTTCTTCTTCCATGGAAAAAGTGCTTAAGCGCGGAAGCTTTAAAATAACGCTTAACAATGATTTTCCCGCTGTCATTACCGCCTGCGCGCAAACGGAGCGCCCGGGGCAAGGCGGCACGTGGATAACGGGCGACATGATAGCCGCATACATCGAACTCCACCGCCTGGGCTGGGCGCTTTCGGCTGAAGCCTATTTTGATGGGGAGCTAACAGGCGGCTGCTACGGTGTGCGCCACGGGGACATCTTTTTCGGTGAGTCCATGTTCAGCCGCAAGTCAAACGCAAGCAAGGCGGCGTTTCTTACCCACGCGCGCCTGCTTTTTGAAGACGGAGTTCGCTTTATCGACTGCCAGGCATATACCCGCCACATGGAAAGCCTTGGGGCTGAGGAAATATCCCGCAAAGAGTACATTTCACTGCTTAAAGAAACGCTGAAACCTGATGCCGCCGCTTAGCCTTCATTTAAGCTAAGCGTTATAATTGAGCAGCAGCTCTGTCAACAGCGGCATCAACTGCTTTTTCCGCGAGACAACCCCTTTCAGTTCGTAAACACCTTCAGCGGCGGCAGGAAAATTAAAAAGCCCGGTGAAAGCCTTGTTTCCAACCACAAACAAAAGCGAATCAAGTCTTGTAACGTCAGTTGCAAGGAGCGCAACAAAAAGGTGGTTTTCAGCCGCGCGCGCTTTTTCCAACGCCTCTGTGATTTCGCTTGAACGTTCCATCAGCGCCTCTGCATCGTCAATCTCTATCTGGCTTACGGCAAAAGATGTCCCCTGCTCGGTGTAGGCCTTGCAGTCCATCGTGATTAACTCCTCAGCCGGCAAAGCGATTATTTTGTTCGCCACTGAATGCAAATCCTTTGACAAGGTTGGAATATCAAGCCCCGTGATGGAAGAAAGATATTCGGCGGCTTCAATATCAGTTTCTGTTGTTGTGGCGGATTTCAGTGTGAGCGTATCGGTGAGAATTCCGCAGAGCAAAATTGACGCAATGCCCTTTTCAAGNGGAACCTTTTGTTCACGGTAAAGGTTTGTGATGATGGTGCAGGTTGCCCCGACAACGCGGTTAATNAATGTTATAGGGTANCTGGTTGAAAGATTACCAAGCCTGTGGTGATCGATAACTTCAAGAATTTTGTAATTTTCAATGCCGTCAATGGCCTGGCTTGGCTCGTTGTGATCCACCATGATAACTTCAACATTCGGGTCTTTTGCGAGATCACCCTCAAAAATAACGCCTGCAACTCTGCCGTCGGCGTCCGCCACAGGCAAATGGCGGGCCGGCGCTCTGGAAAGCGCCTTCCTGAAACTGCGTACAGCATCGTGCAGGCGGCAAAGCGGAACGGTGTCATCGCCGATTCTGCCCACAGGAACAGAATAAATAATGAGCATCGCCGTTGAAGTTGTGTCAAACGGGCTTATAAACACCGTGACTTTTTTTTCTTCGGCAAGTTCCACAAGTTCCTTTGAAAGCGTATTCCCGTTTGAAAGGATCAAAGCGCGNACNCCCAGTTCGATTGAATACCGCTGAACATCCCAACGATCCCCAACAATAACTATGGCATTTTCCACCCCTTCAATTTGAATGTTCTTTTTGAAGTCTGATGTGTATGAAGCNGCAACTACAATGGGAGATTTTCTTACTTCTTCCCCGTTAAAAAGCGTCAAAGGTTGAGCGTGAATTGTCACCGCCAAATTATCAAGGGAAAGGGGAAATGCCGATTTTTTCATCGGGTTAATATTGTTTATGATGTACTGGGCGAAAACGCGGTAATGGAACATACTTTTGTACATCCGGTCATTATTGATAATTGGAAGCACTTTCAGGTTCATTTTCTGCAAGAGTTCAAGCGCGTTCCACAAGCTGTCGTTTTCATCCACCGTTGCCATCGTCTCGGCAAGGTAATGCTCGGCTTTGGGAATTAAATCCGGCAAAAACTGCGGAACGCTCACCCCAAAGCGCTCAAAAATATATTCAGTCTGGCTGTTTAATTTTCCCGCCCTTGCCGGCAGGCAGTTATCATGCCCCTGAATCTGCTTAAGCCTTGCGTATGCCGCGGCTGAAACCACCGAATCGGTGTCAGGGTTTTTGTGTCCTATTACGTAGGTTTTCTTTTTCATGGTAAATAAAGATTATACACTACTGTTATAAATTATGGGAGTGGCAATTTTAATAATTTACGATTTTTCTGCTAAATTTTGCCAGCCAATGCTGCTTTCCCGCAAGCCACTCAAACGAGTAATGCGTATCTCCTGATGGCAAAGGTCTTACGGCAAGGTTTGCCACAAAGCCTGAGCGGAAAGAAAAGGGCGGTGATTGTTCAAACTGCTCAAAGTCAGCATTTTTGTCAGACAAGAGTGAGGCGCAAAGCAGAGGAGAAGGAAAGGCAGAAATGATTTTGGCGGCGGCTGTTTTTGGGAATATATTTTCACTCGGTTGGAAAAGACCTGATTGGGAAAGGCTTGATTGTAAAAGGCTTGGATCGTGCGCCNCTTGTGAAAAAACATCAAAGCGGGGGCCAAAAAACGAAAGCCCGCTTTTTTGGCAGTGAACGATGCCGTTTGCGCCGCNTGAGATTTTNCCGCTTGAGTTTTCTGTAAGTTTGCGNATGTTNACGCTTAGCTCTTTTAGCTCATTTTCGCTAAAACGGCGGCTGACGCAGGCAAGCGGGGCTGCCAANGGGAACGAGTNCGCGCCTGAAAAGCCTGCGGCAAAAAGCCGCCTCCTGTAATCGGCAAAGGGCTTTAGGGAATCCCTGTGGGGGACGAGAATAATATATCGGGAAACTTCTCTTTTGTGTGAGAGTTTATGTGGGGAAAAGTGTGCGTGCTTCGGTGTATTCAAAAAATATCTCCTGTGTTATCATGTCCGTGGTATTCTCAAAGCCATTTTACTAAGGAATCGCAATGAAATTTAAGACAAAGCTTTTGGTAGAGCGCTTTTCATCAATTATATCACAATGGGAGAATGTTGAGTGTGTCTCATTAAACGAGGCAGCCCTTCCTGATACCCTTGATCCCTACTTCGCCCTTATCATGGACGTGTACTACCGCGATTCCATTCCCGACCCTGATGATCGCCACANCCTTTACGGAGACGACTTGCAGGGTTTTGAGAGTTCCGGNCACAAAGATCGCTTNCTTGTCGGGAATATTCCGGTNCGCATCGAATACAAACCGGTTAAGATGATCGAAGAACTGGTGAGCATCGCCGATACGAACCTTGACTCGCTGTGGTTAATAAAAGATTCAGGAACATACAGTTTTTACAGGCTTTTTAACGGGGAAGTTATTTTTTCCCGCGCCGGCTGGATTATGCAGATTAGAAAGCGCCTTACCAATTTGCCTGACGAGTTTTGGAAGATCATGCGAAATGCCTGTGAATCCAAAATGGTGCATTTTTTAAGCGACTTGGGCGCGGCGTTTTTGCGGGAGGATGACTTTTTTTACCTCATTTCCTCGGCGGGTTTTATCAAAAACGCCTGTCTCACCCTTTTATGCATCAACCGCAAGTTTGAGCCCTCGCACAGAGCGTACTACAAACAGGTGCTTGAGCTAAAATCACTTCCTGATTCTTTTCCTTCATATTTAGAANCGTTTCTTAGGTCAGAGCCGGAGATGACAATGGAACGCAAATATTCTTTGGCACAACTTATCGCAAAGGGGATTATTACATTATGAACAAACGATTGACCAGAGGGAAAGTGTTGGGGCTTTTTCTTTTAACAGGGCTTTGCGTTTTTATGGGCGTAAAAATCGCATCTGTCTTTACTCTTAGATCGAGTGATAGTGCTTTCGATAACGGTGCAATCGCACTTGGCGCGGGAGTCGATATACATGAAGAAGGCGCTCCTGTTACGATACAGATTGCCGCTCCTGCCGTCACAATTGTTACCGATACCAACACAATCACGCCTGCGTGGATGCATGACGGCGCATTTTACCCGCGCTTCCCTTTGGAGCAGGCGGCGACTCCCATTGTGGCGGATCCCTGGGATATGCTGCATTGGCCCCGCGCGCAGTGGCGGGACAGCCGCTTTGAGCTTTTCAGTTGGGATCGTTATCCTGAAATTCTGATCATAGACCTTGCCACATTGGCGATACAGGAGCAGTTTTTCCACCGCNTGGCTTTTTTTGTTGAAAAGGCAGGCTTCCGCGGGCGGCTGTCGCATGACCATGAAATCGGCCACCTGCACGGCTGGAATGCCCACAATTACCGCGACTATGACTTGGCGAGGTTTTTCCGGATCGCGCGCGAAACCGATTTCCCGCTNTTGCCTGAAGAGTGGGAACTTGAGGCAATCCTCATGCGGCACGGGGTTATTACCCTTGATNCNGNAGGNCGCATTATTCCCGGCCGCGGGGCTATCCTTACCTTGACTCAGGAATCCGTGCCCATACTGCGCACCCGCTTTATGGTTCACGAAGTGTTTCACGGGCTTTATTTTATCGATGAGGATTTCAGGGAGTTTTCACGGCAGCGGTGGGAAATTTTCCCGGAATTTGCCAGAAACTTCCTGCTCGCTTTTTTCGCGCTGCAGGAATACGACATTGAGTATGAGTTCCTCGTTATAAACGAGTTTATGGGGCATTTGCTTCAGTTGCCGGTAGCTCAAGCGTCGTGGTTTTTCGCGCAGCACACAGCCAACCGCCTGTGGCGCGAAGGGCTTGGNCANGTNCTNCCCGAAAGATATGAAATCCGTGACGGNGTGCGTTTCTGGCCGGAACTGGCAAGCGTATTCACGGCTGAAACGCAGGTTTTTTCCGATCATGTCTACGANCGCTGGGGACTGGAAGCCGGACGGGTTTGGCGGCCAAGGTAAAATATTATGACCAAGTGCAAAATTACGGTTTTGAAAACGCATTTTGATGAAGAGCTGGCAANGGAGTACGGTGCAAAAGGCATTGGCAAATGCCCGATGCTTAAAGAGGGTCAGATTTTTTATGCCGATTACGCGAAGCCTGACGGTTTTTGCGATGAGGCATGGAAGGCGATTTACCAGTACGTTTTTGCCCTCTCTCACGGCTGCGGCATTTTTTATTATAAAGACTGGATTGACAAACCCGGCGTGGCGATATGCAGCTGCAACGATGGTCTGCGCCCGGTGATATTCAAGGTGGAAAGAACTGACGAGGAGTCAACGCTCAATTACACGCCGGTAAGGTGAATCTGCCTCTTGGGGAATCACTTGCTGGTGCTACAGCGGCGGAACGCGTTCGTCACTATGACGATCCGGCACCGAGGCTAGCGATTCTGACGTGCGCTTTCTTGCCGCTTGGACCCCAAACGCGCGCTATTTATTGCTGCACCGGAAAGGCTTGAAAGCCCGCCGCTTGAAGACTGCGCAGCATTGCGTTTTCATCGTTGCCGCCGCCGACCCCCACAGCCCAGTGATTTCTTCCGTTTATATTTCTTGTGATGACATGAGAATTAAAACCCGCCCTTGTCAATTGCTCGGCGAAAGTTCGGGCGTTTACTTCCTGGCTGAAAAGTCCGGCTTGCAAAAACCTGCCTGAAA
>WQRS01000040.1 GCA_009786615.1 Treponema sp.
TGTTTGTCAGCTCAGGCTCCTTAGGCGAGTTTGCCTTTGAACAGTACACGCTTTCAGAACTTGCAGCTTATCTTTCCAACAACAACGTGGTTTTTTATGCAGTCATTGTCGGCGGCGGGATGCCCGGGGCGGACATCCTTTATCTTACCGAGCGCACCGGGGGAAGCGCCATGGCGCTTTTCAGACCTGAAGGCATAATCCCTGAAATCAGGGCTTTAGCGCAAGCGCCGTCCGGGATTTACACGTTGGGCTTCACATCCCGCCTGCCCACGGATTTTGGCCGTGCGTATATGCCTTTGGAAGTGGAGGTGTATTTGATGGAGCGCTCAGGACGGGACAACACCGGGTATTTTTCGCCGCTGCAATAGCGGTGCGAGGGTAGAAGCCTGATTCAAAACGTTGGTGTATTGTGAAAATGCGCTTGACCAATAGGCGGCAATTTGTTATATTGTGGCAATTGCGGGGGATATAGCTCAGTTGGTAGAGCGATTGGTTCGCAATCAATAGGCCAGGGGTTCGAATCCCCTTATCTCCACGAGTTTAGCAACAAGTCAAAAATTAGATGCAATCAGGCGGTTTTTCGGTAATTTTTTGGACGAAAAGGCGATTTTTCACAGGTCTGCGCCCGCTTGAAAAGACCGCTTCAGGTGTCGTTCGCGGTTTGCTTCCTGTAAGTTAAACTCGCGGCTGGTTTCTTCAAGAATAATTTGCTCTTTATGCATTACCCTGTCGCCCAGGCGGTCGTCAAGAAAAACCCGCCGCATCGCCTCTCCAAGACCTGTGCGCCTGAAGTATTCAAGGCTGTTACCGGCAGAACACAGGACAATCCCTTTTTTTAACACCTTCATTTCGCGCTCATCGCCGTAGGCAAAACCGTAAGTCCACACACGGTTAAACCAGCCGGCAAGTTTGGCAGGCGCGTCAGACCAGAACACAGGGTAAATAAACGCGATTGCATCACTTGAGTTTACTTTGTCTTGCTCTGCCTTCACATCAGGCGGAACCGGCAAATCCCGGCGGTAAAACGCCTCACGTTTGTATTCCTCTTCGCTCATATCGCTTACAAAGTTCATGGCGTACAAATCAGACAATATGTAGCTGTGTCCTGAACTTTGAAGACCACGGAGAAAGCTGTCTTTCGCCTGGGAAGTTAAACTTTCACTTGACGGGTGACAATAAACGACAAAGACTTTCATCATTTGCTTTTAACATAGTTTCCAAAGCGCTGTCAAGAATATTTTTCCGTTAATTCAACACGGGCGCTTGACATTTTNTCTTTATCTTGCTATCCTAAACTTGACAATATAGTTTCCAATATTTATAAAGGGCGTGCGAACGACCCTTTTTTTGTTGGTTTTCGGCAATCATGCGGACGCTGTCCAATTGTAAGGTAACTGATGCTGTACACCACGCGGGGCGCTAACGTAAGAGATCCTGATGAGGCCTTGTATCAATCTTTACAGCCTGTAATCAGCGGAATGGGAATGTCATTGCTTGAGCTTTCTGTTTTCCGCGGCAAGACATCTGGAAATGTGCAGGTAAGGGTTGTTGTATATCGCGACGGGATAACCGGCGTGGATGACTGCTCAAAAGTGCACCGCGGGATTCTGCCCCGGCTGGAATTGGCTTTTCCGGATCGGGACATTTATCTGGAAGTGTCATCTCCCGGCATTGACCGCCTGATAAAAGACGGCAGTGAGTTTGCCCACTACATCGGCAAGGGTGTCAAGTGTTACCGCACCGATATTTCCGATTGGACTGTAGGTTTATTGCTTTCATCCGATTCAAACGGAATAACGCTTAAGGCAAAGGATGGGGAACTTGTTTTGCCTTACCAAATAATCGCCAAAGCACGATTGTCAGGCGAGATGTAAAGAAAACACTGGAGGAAAATCTGTGGCAACTGATATGTCTGAAGCGATTCGCCAACTGATACAGGATCGCAACATGTCTGAGGAGCTGATTCTCAAAACAATTGAAAGTGCGCTTCTTGCAGCGTATAAAAGCCGTTTTGGGCGAGATGAAAATGCAGTAGTCCGTTTCAGCGATGATAACCGGTCTGTTTCTATTCATTCCAAAAAAACGGTTGTGGAAGATGTATACGATGAACTTTTGGAAATAGAGCTGGAAGAAGCCAAATATCTCTTGCCTGACGCGGAAATTGGGGACGAAATTCTCATTGAAGTTGACCCGAAAGATTTTAAGTGGCACTCTGTTCAAAGCGCGAAGCAGAAAGCGCATCAATCCATCCGTGAAATTCAAAAAGACACGCTTCATGCGGAATTTAAAGACAAAATTGGTGAAATAATTGTCGGTTATTATCAGCGTGAGCGGAACGGGACGATTTATGTAGACATTGGAAAGGTTGAAGGCAAACTTTTAAAGAAATATCAGTCGCCCAGGGAAGAATTCCACGTAAACGACCGGATAAAAAGCCTTATCGTGGATGTTGTTAAAAACCAGAATGGACTTGAGATAATTCTTTCCCGCACTCACACAGATTTTGTGCGCGGGATTTTTGAGCTTGAGGTTCCTGAAGTATATGACAAAGTTGTAGAAATCCACAAAATTGTCAGGGAGCCCGGCTACCGTACCAAACTCGCCGTTTACTCAAACAGGGAAGACGTTGACCCGGTTGGGGCTTGCGTTGGGCTTAAAGGTGTCCGCATACTTACTGTGATAAAAGAACTTGAAGGTGAAAAAATCGACATCTTAAAGTACGATCCTGACCCGCGCAAGTTCATAAAAAATGCGCTTTCTCCTGCCGAAGTGCGGGATGTGATAATCCTTGACGAGGCAAAACATCAGGCGCTCGCGGTGGTAAGCGAAACCCAGTTGTCGCTGGCAATTGGCAAGCAGGGGCTTAACGTGCGCCTTGCAAACCGCCTTGTTGACTGGAACATCGACGTGAAAACTGACGCCCAGTTTGAAGAAATGGATATCGCTGCCGAATCTCGCCGTGCGGTTTCTGAGCTTTTCGGCGAAGAAGACGAATACGAAGGGGAATATACGCTTATATCCCAGCTTCCGGGTGTTGAACAGGCGGTTGCAGATATTCTACGCGAGAACAGCAAAGACTTCATCGAGGATTTCCTTGCACTTTCTGAAGAAGAATTGGTTAAAATGGGAATTTCTGTTGAACAACAGATATCACTTAAGGCGATTATCGAAGAACATATTGAGATTGTTGAAGAAGAATATCATCATGACGGCGAAAAAGATGGTGAGGAAGAGTTTGACGAAGAGGCAGGTGAGATTCAGGATACTGAAGAGTACGAGTGCCCTGAATGCAGCGCAACAATCACAGCCGATATGACAAACTGCCCAAATTGCAACATAGGGTTGAGTTTTGAGTACGAAGATGAGAGCGTATAGGCGGGCAGGTATCGTGCGCCTTGATTTTTAACGTAAGGAATAGTATGGCTGAGGACACAGACAATACCCAGAAACCGAAGGCAGAGTTGATAAAACGCACAAGCTCCCCGGCAGAAACCGGCGATCATGAAGGGGCTGACGCAGCCTCAAAGCAAGAGCATGGCGGGCGCCGTAAGGTGATTGTAGTAAAGAAAAAATCGCCGGCTCCCCCCGCACCGCCGGCTCCCGCAAACGCAGGCGGCAAACGGATTCAGCCGAAAGCTGTAGTGGCTAAAGGGGCAACACAGGAAGGGGACGGTGATACGGAACCCCGCGTAAACAATGCGGCGGCTCCTGCTGCGGCGAGTGAGCCTCCTGCCGATGCCGCGAAAACTCAGGCCAAAAATGATGCTGCTCCGGTTGCTGAAACTCAGGCAGAAAACACCACAGATAAACCACCGGCACAGGCGGAAACTCAAGAAAAGCCTGTGAAAAAAGAAGGCGCAGGCACTTTTACCCTTTCCCAGCGCCCGATTGCCGCCGCAGGAAGAGTCGGCGGTAAATATGTCGGTCCGCGTCCGTCCCACGAAGAGCCTGTCAGGGGTTCTTCTTCCCCGCACCGTCCTAATGGAGCCGCCGGCAGGGTAGGCGGGCGTCCTGTAGGCCCCAGAGACTCAAATGAGCACGGGCGTTCAGGCGACAATACGCGGCACGGGGATCACGCGCGCTCGGGTGAGCACGGGCGCCCAGGTGAACACGGCCGGTACGGCGGTCCGCCGCGACAGGGTGGTTTTGGCGGTCAGCCACGCCAAGGCGGCTTTAGCGGCCCGCCACGGCAAGGCGGTTTTGGCGGGCAAAACAGAGGCGGTCCGAACCAGCAAAACAGAGGACCGGGAGGATTTAACCGCGGTCCCGGTAGCCGCCCCGGAGGTCCAAATCAGGGAGGCTTTGGCGGGAATCGTCCTTTCGGTTCTGGCGGTCCCGGCAGGGGAAATTTTGGACAGAGCGGTGGTACAGGAACACCGCCGCCGCAAATTGACGGGAAAGGTGCGGCAAAAAAATCGTTTAAGGCGAAAAAACCTGTTTATACCCGAAAAGACAAAGAGCAAGAAATGGAGGAGAAGCTCCTTCAGACAAAGAAAAAAATTATGCAGGTTGCCAATCCTGTGCCTAAGTCCATTGAGATTATGGAAGTAATTTCTGTATCTGAATTGGCGAAGAAAATGAACCTTAGGGCATCCGACCTGATACAAAAGCTCATGTCAATGGGGCAGATGGTTACGATAAACCAACAGATCGATTCGGATACAGCCACTATTTTGGCGGCGGAATTCGGGGCGGATGTAAAAGTGGTAAGTCTTTACGACGAAACACTTATCGAAACAGGCGAAGATGATGATGCGGACATGACACCGCGTCCTCCGCTTGTTACAGTGATGGGGCATGTTGACCACGGCAAAACGAAATTGCTTGATGCCATCAGAAGCACCAACGTGGTGTCAGGCGAGTTTGGCGGTATTACCCAGCACATCGGCGCGTACACTGTTGACACTGCCAACGGCAAAATTGCCTTTTTGGACACTCCGGGTCACGAAGCGTTTACAAGAATGCGCGCGCGCGGTGCTCAGGTGACTGACATTGTCGTACTGGTGGTTGCCGCCGATGACGGTGTGATGCCGCAAACCATCGAAGCCTTAAACCACGCCAGAGAAGCGGGAGTTCGTTCCAATCATCGTTGCGTTGAACAAAATTGACAAACCTGAGGCGAACCCTGACAGGGTAAAAAAGCAGTTATCAGATCATCAGCTTGTCCCTGAAGAATGGGGCGGTCAGACGATGTTTGTAGAAATTTCGGCGCTCAAAAAAGAAGGAATCGATAAGCTTATCGACTCCATACTCCTTCAGGCTGAAATTCTTGACTTAAAGGCAAATTACAACCGCGCCGCCGAAGGGAAAATCCTTGAATCCCGCATTGATCACGGCAGAGGTATTGTTGCCACTGTGATGATAGAGCGGGGAACGCTTTATATCGGCGATTCTTTTGTGGCAGGCGTTTGGCCTGGCAAAGTGCGCGCGCTTTTCACCGACAAGGGCGAAAAAGTTGACCACGCAACGCCTGCAATGCCCATCGAGGTTTTGGGCTTTGAAGGCATCCCCAACGCAGGCGATCCCTTGCAGGTAGTCTCTGATGAAAAAACTGCACGCGGTATCTCGGTTAAGAGGCAGGAACTTAAGCGTTTTGAGGATTCCAAAAACATCAAGAAAATCACGCTTGATAACCTGCACGACACAATTAATCAGGGTGCAATTCAGGAACTTAAAGTTATCATAAAAGCTGACGTTCAAGGTTCCGCGGAAGCNATGCGATCAAGTCTTGAAAATCTTTCCACACGCGAAGTGCGCCTTCATGTTATTCAGGCGCTGCCGGGAGCCATTAACGAAGGTGATGTTGATCTTGCGATAGCCTCAAACGCTATCATTATTGGCTTTAATGTGCGCCCTGTGGCGAAAGCAAAACTCATCGCCGATCAGGAAAAAGTGGACATTCGCCGTTACAACATCATTTATAAAGCGGTGGAAGAAGTCCGNCAGGCTATGGAAGGTATGCTTGCGCCTGATACGAAAGAGGAAATTATCGCAACTGTGGAAGTCCGCGACACCTTCAAAACACCGAAGTTCGGGACGATTGCCGGCTGTTACGTGCTGACCGGTAATGTCAAACGTAGCGCAAGCGTTCATGTCATCCGCGACAGCATCGAGGTTCATTCAGGTAAGCTGGGGTCGCTGCGGCGCTTTAAGGACGATGTGCGCGAAGTGGCGCAGGGCTTTGAGTGCGGNATAGGNATCGAAGACTTTGACGACGTCAAGGAAGGTGATTTGCTTGAAATCTTTGAGATTGTGCAGGTTGCCCGAAAGCTTACACCCTCTAAGTAATATATGGGTGAATACAGAACCGAACGTGTCGGTCAACTTATGCAGGAAAAAATCGGCGCGCTCATCGTTGAAGGGCGCGTCAAAGACCCGCGCGTAAACGCTTTTTTGTCGGTAAGCCGCGTTAACGTTTCGCGCGATTTTTCGTGGGCGGACGTATACATTTCCACCTTCAAAAATGAGGCTCTTCTTGAGCGCGGAGTTGAAGGTCTTCAAAGCGCCGCGGGTTTTATCCAGTCGCAGCTGGCAAAAGAAATGCGTATTCGCCAAACGCCGCGCCTGCGCTTTCATCAGGATTTAAGCTTGCGTGATGGTTTTGATATGGTGCAAAAGCTTAGAAATTTGACAGGCGAATGAGCGGCGGCGTTAAAGACGGCTTATTGCTTTTAAACAAAAAAAGCGGTGTAACCTCATTTGAATCCCTTCACTCCGTAAAACGCGCGTTTGCCACAGGAAAGGCGGGGCACACAGGCACTTTAGATAAGTTTGCGACAGGTTTGCTTTTGGTGCTTTTAGGCAAAGGGCTTAAATTGGCATCGCTGCTTTCCGCCTGCGATAAGGAATATGTCGCGACAGTGCGCTTTGGCGAGGAAACCGACACGCTTGANCCGGAAGGCGAAATTATCGCCCGCGCGCCGCTTCCGTCTTTGACTGATGTTGAATCAGTNCTTGATGCTTTTCGCGGCAAAATACTTCAATCACCGCCTGTTTATTCGGCAATTCACATCGACGGGCGGCGCGCACATGAACTTGCGCGCGAAGGCAAAACGCCTGAAATGAAAAAGCGCCCCGTTACATTTATTCACTTGATATTGTTTCTTTTTCACCCCCGGATATGATAATTAAAGTGCGCTGTTCTTCGGGAACCTACATTCGTTCTCTGGCAGGCGACATTGCAAAAGCGGCAGGTTCACGGGCGCATTTAAGCGCTTTGCAGCGGACAAGCGTTGGGAACTTTCATCTTAGAGACAGCACAGACGCTGATTCACAAGACCTTACCCGCCTTGTGCGCCCGCTTGACAGAAAACTTTTTTCATCCCTTGATATGCCGTGCTTTTTTTTGGACGAAGAGCGGGCAAAAGATTTTCTGCACGGCAAACAGCTTTCGCGTATTATAAGCGGTGAAGGTAGCAATGTTTCAGAGGAAATAGCGGCGGGAGTTTTTAGAAAAAGCTCGTTTGGGCAAAATGATGAAAAAGACGGCGAAGAAGGAGACGAAGAAACGGGTGAGCTTTTGGGATTTATCAGGGGAATAAACGGGACGTGGCGTTATGGTCACGTTTTTCAATCCTGAAAGCCTAACGGCAGTGCCGCGATTGAGATGGCGTTTAAAAGTGCCGATAAAAATGCCGATATAGGAAATACCATGAAAGCCATTTGCGTATTATATGGGGGAGATCTAAAACCGCAGGCATTTGAAGCCTTGCCAAACGGGAAAAGCGCTTTTTCCATGGCNGCGGAGGTTTCGTTGCGTTTTCCCGGCGTTGAAAAAACGGTTTTNTTGTGCAATGAAGAGGCGTCAAAAAACGAAATCGTAAACAGTGCCGATTTTTCATACGTTGAAAAAGTGTGCTCTCCCTCNCCACTGTGGACAAAAAAAAGCCTTTTGGAAGAAATAACACGTTTAGCGGCAGGATACACTTTTGTTTACTTCGCGTGGGCGGATTGTCCGCTANTGGATAGTGAACTTGCCGCCTCACTTGCCATTCGCCACACACGCTACGCCGCCGATTATTCTTACTCTGANGGNTTGCCGTACGGCTTTGCGCCTGAACTCCTTTCAGCAAGTACNGCGGGAATATTNTCTGTCATCGCAAAAGATGATGAAACTCCAGTCAGTCGCGATGCGCTTTTTAGNGTTATACAAAAAGACATAAATTCTTTTGATATTGAAACTGAAATTTCCTCCGTTGATTTGCGCGAGCATAGACTCTGCCTTGCCGCGGACAATAAACGTAATTTCAAACTTCTGTCTAACCTTATGCAGGCGGGTCTTTCTTCATCAACAGATGCGGAAAACGTAATTGGAAAAAACCTTCATTTATTGCGGACGCTCCCTGCTTTTTATAACATACAAATAGTTTCTGATTGCCCGCAAACNTGCGCTCTTTGCCCCTGGCCAAAATATCNGGCAAAATCAGGAAGCGCGATTATGGCAAAAAATGATTTTACCAAACTGTTGGATAAAATTGAAGATTTTTCAGGGGATGCAGTAATCAGCCTTTCCTTGT
>WQRS01000041.1 GCA_009786615.1 Treponema sp.
TTATCGGATGATTTGGGTACTTCTGCAACTCTCTTAAAGGCTTGATAACGTTATTTTGAGGGAATTTCCTGAAGTAGATTCGTTCATGCGTTTGACGTGAAAAAGCAGAAAAAACTCTTGACATTTCAGCAAATATGCCGCATGATCTCCTAGCCAAAAAATGTTTTCCCAAGGGGGCAGGAAGAAAAATATTGAAAGGAAGCGATGTAGTTATCGAAGGAGTTTCTAAATCCTTCGGCAGCGTCAGGGTTTTGAATGACGTTAATCTGGCTATCAGGAAGGGTGAGTTTTTCTCCCTTTTGGGGCCTTCCGGTTGCGGCAAGACAACCCTTTTGCGAATCATCGGCGGGTTTGAAAACCCCGATTATGGGGTGGTCACTTTCGATGGCACAAACGTCCTTCCGATACCCCCCAATCGCCGGCAAGCCAACACGATTTTCCAAAGTTACGCGCTTTTCCCCCACTTAAGCGTTTTTGAAAATGTCGCCTTTCCCCTGCGGATAAAAAAGCTTCCTAAAAGCCGCATCAACGAAAAGGTTGATGAATACCTTAAGCTCGTTCANCTCGAAAGTCACGCCCGAAAAAGACCAAACCAACTTTCCGGCGGCCAAAAACAGCGGGTGGCGATTGCAAGGGCGCTCATCAACGAGCCGAACGTCCTTCTGCTGGATGAGCCGCTTTCCGCCCTTGACGCGAAGCTGCGTCACCAGATGCTTATCGAACTTGACACCATCCACGACAAAATCGGCATCACGTTCATTTACGTTACCCACGATCAGGAAGAGGCGCTTTCGGTTTCTGACCGTGTCGCCGTGATGGATCATGGAAACGTCCTGCAAGTCGGCACGCCGCACGACATTTACGAAAGCCCCGCCACCGATTTTGTTGCGCGTTTCATCGGNGATACGAACCTTTTTGACGCGACTGTTTTAAGCGTGAAACCCGGAGANGGCGAATATATGGCGGAACTTGACATTCCAGAACTTGGACACATCAAAGTGACAACTATTGATGAAGTAGCGCCCGGGCAAAAGGTGAGCTTCACCATACGCCCTGAAAAAATTGTCATCTCNAAAGANAANCCTGCGACCAAATGGGACGACATAAACATGGTGTACGGCACGGTGGATGAGCATATTTATTCAGGCTTTCAGACTAAGTTTTATGTAAGGGTTAGCGATCACACGCTCATCGGGGTTATGAAGCAGCACGCCAAATATTCTGAGGAAGGACCTGACATTGTGTGGAAAGACGCGGTGTACCTTTCGTGGAGCGCCCACGATGGTTATATTGTGGAGGTGCGCAAATGAAAACGGCGAGCGAAATCAAGGAGCCCCCGGGCGCAGGCGGAAGAAAAAATTATGGTCCGTTATATTCATCGCCTATAGGCGGCTGGTTTACGATCTTTTTTATCGCCCCGATTATCATCATCCTCGTTTTCAGTTTCCTAAGGCGCGGGCCCTATGGTGGAGTTGAGTGGGAGTTTTCCCTTGCCGCTTACAGAAGCCTTGCGCTGCCGGGAATACCGGAAATCTTTTTGCGTACCCTTGTCGTTTCGCTCACAGCAACTATAATCACGATTTTTGTCGCCCTACCCTGCGGCTATTATATGGCGAGAAGCAAATATCAGACAACGCTTTTGCTTTTGATCATCATTCCGTTTTGGACGAATTTTCTTATCAGGGTTTTTGCGTGGATGAATATTTTGGGGAACGCGGGTTTTGTAAATGAGTTTCTTTTGCGTCTAAACATTATCTCCATGCCTTTGCCGCTGATGCATAATCAGACGGCGGTTACGCTGGTGCTTATTTATATGTATCTGCCGTATGCAATACTTCCGTTGTTTGCGACCATCGACAAGTTTGATTTTTCCCTGCTTGATGCTTCGCGGGATTTAGGGGCAAGCAATTTCACATCGATAGTAAAGGTGCTTCTTCCCAACATCAAAGGCGGTATTTTTACGGCGGTGCTGTTTACGTTTATTCCCACGTTCGGCGCGTACGCGGTGCCGCAGCTTGTCGGCGGAATGCATTCGTATATGCTTGGAAACGTCATCGCCAACCAGCTTATCGTGGCGCGAAACTGGCCGTTTGCTTCAGCGATTACGATGATACTCACCACGTTAAGCACGGTGGGAGTTATTGTGATGCTGGTTGTGCAGAGGAAAGAAGCTGCGCGACTTGTGACTGACCACGCCGCACTTTCGGATCGCGGTGAGCTTTCGCGGCGGCCTGCTTCTGTGGGGGCATCAATATGAGCATACGAAGCGTAATAGCCCGCTATATTTTCAACCCGAACAAAACAAACGGAAACTCTGACAGCGAAGCTTCGCGTCATGCGCGGCGGGCAAGGAGAAAAACTTTCCCGTTTTCCAAACTGGTTTTTTTCATCGTTTTGGCGTTTCTGTTTTTGCCGCTCATCGTGCTGATGGTTTCTTCGTTTAACGAAGCGACCACGATGCGCTGGACGGGCTTTTCCCTGCGCTGGTACGAGCGGCTTTTAACCGAGCGGCAGCTGTGGATCAGTTTTTGGAACAGCATCCTTATCGCGATAACTTCGGCAACGGCAGCCACCGTAATCGGAACGTTAGGCGCAATCGGAGTGAGCTGGCATCGCTTCCGTTTGCGCGGTTATGTGCGGACAATTTCGTTTCTGCCTATGACGCTGCCTGACATCATACTCGGCGTATCCCTTGCCGTTTTTTTTACGGGGCTTGGCATTCCTCAAGGTCTGTTCACTGTTTTTATCGCCCACACTACGTTTTGCCTGCCCTTCGTTTTTCTTCTGGTAAGCGCGCGGCTTGAGGAGTTTGATTTTTCCATAATTGAAGCGGCGCACGATTTGGGCGCGACTGAGCGGCAGACCCTTTTCAAAATTACAATCCCGTTTTGTATGCCGGGCATTCTCGCGGGATTTCTCACAGCGATTACGCTTTCACTTGAAGACTTTGTGGTAACGTTTTTTGTAGGCGGGCCTGGTTCGTCCACCTTGCCGGTTTTTATTTTTTCCGCCATCACGCGAGGCGGCAGCATAGTGCCTGTAGTCAGCGCCCTTTCGGTGATAATGATCATCGGCACGGTAATTCTGGCTTTCCTTTTAAGAAACTTCTTAAAGCACATTGCGGCAAAATGAGAAAACCCGGCTGTAAGCCGGATTAAAACCTTGTGGGGTTTTATATTTTATGCATTTAGAGATGCCCAGCTTACTGGACATCTCTAAGGAAGGGGGAAGGAATGAGGAGAGTCATTGTCTTTCTTGCGGTAACGGCGGTCATAATTATGTCCGCCGGATTATTCACAGGTTGCGATAACAGGGAGCGGCTGCACATTTTCAATTGGGCTTATTACACTCCGCAATCAGTTATCGCTGCGTTTGAACAGGAATATGGGGTCAGGGTAGTTTACACCATATTCAACAGCAACGAGGAAATGCTTGCACGGCTTATGGCCGGCGGCGGGCAAGGTTTGTTCGCGCGTCTTTTTGGCAGGGGCGCAGGTTTCGATGTGGTTTTTCCGTCAGGGGATTATGTCGCCATCATGATGCGGCTGGGTATGCTCGAACGGCTGGATCACTCGCTTTTGCCGAATCTGGTGCACGTCGATCCTGAAATTCTTGCGAAGGCACTTTACGATCCTACCATGCAGTATTCGGTTCCATATTTTTTTGGGGCGGCAGGAATTATTGTGAACACCGAAATGGTTCCCGAATTTGAACGGGACATCAGCATTTTCGCCCGCACCGATCTTAATCAGGGACACATCCGCAGAATGACGATGCTTGACGATCCCCGCCAGGTTATCGGAGACGCTTAATTATTTGGGCTTTTCGGTGAACTCACGAAACCCGGAAGAAATTGCCGCCGCGCGGGATCACGTCATTAACCATTGGCGGCCGAACCTCGTGCAGTTTGACTCTGACACAATAGGGCAAGGTTTTGCCAACGGTGAGTTCTGGGTCGTGCAGACATGGGCGGAAAATGTTTTTTACTGGATTGGTGAAAACGAGCACCTTTTGCAGAACTCTTACTTTTTCTTTCCTCCCGGCGCGTCTTCATACACCGACAATATGGTCATTCTCCGCGATGCTCCCAATGTTGAGCTTGCGCACCGCTTTATTAACTTCATCCACCGTCCCGAAATTTACGCAATGTTTGTCGATGAGTTTGGGCTTCCCGCCACGGTGAACGTTCCCGCCCGTGAACTCACTCAGGTAACTCCGTGGTACACGCTGGAAGAATTGTTTTCCGCGACTGATGAGATACAAGACGATGTGGGACCTGCGATGACGTACTACACCGACGCGTGGCTTGCGATACGGTTTGGTATTGGTAATTAAGATTTTCTAGCTCTTTGTCGAAAACACACCGCGGTTTTGCGGTGTGTTTACAAATTTAATTTAACGATAAGCTGCGTCATGCGCTCATCTTCCCATTTTTTCCATATCATGCTATATTAGTACCATGAAAGATGCGCAAAACGCAAAAAGGAGTCTAAGATAAAAGTGCCTAAAATACTGAAAATTGCGGCGGTGATTCCCGTGATCCTTCTTGCAGTTTTTCTCACCGTATTTTTTTCCAACACTCAAGAAGCAAGCCCTTTAATGACAGGAGCTTATGCAGGCGGCATTCATGCCGCGGCGGATTCAGGGCAGCCTATAGAAACTATTGCGTTTTTGCCCGCCGCTCCTTCTCACGCCGTCCTAACGGAAAGGGAGGCTTTTATCGAGGACTTTTGGCGCTGGATTTTGAGCGAGGCGGGCATACCCCTCGCCATGTCCCGCAACATCATCGACTCCGTTCTTGAAAGCCCCGCGTTTATCATGGAACTCCTTGTTGTCCTTCAACAAGACCCGCTGACATTCCTGCTTGTTGACAAGCAGAATGCTTTGCCTGCCGATTTTTCACCCGATGATTTGGTTCCCCTCACCGCCGCAGGCTCGTTCGGCATTACGCGAAATGACCTTAGCCTGCGTGTTAGGTCTGCTGCCGCACTGGAAGAAATGGCGGCGGCGGCGGCGGCAGACGGAGTGACTCTCACTGTCGGATCCAGCTACCGTTCCTTCGCGCGTCAGGCTGATATTTTCGCGTGGAATGTGCAGACCTTCGGGCTTGAAGAGGCCCAACGTTTTTCAGCGCGCCCCGGTCACAGCGAGCACCAGCTTGGCATGGCGGTGGATTTTTCACCTATCCACCAATCGTTTGCCTACACTCAGGCTTCGCAGTGGCTTAAGCAAAACGCAAGCCGCTTCGGTTGGTCGCTTTCCTACCCCGACGGCTATGAGCACGTAACAGGTTATATGAACCGTGGCATTACCGCTATGTCGGGCGCGAGCTGGCGGCTTTTATCAATACCTACTTCGAAGGCATTGCGCAGTTTGCGCTGCAATTTATTCAGGTTTGGCAACAGCACGCTCAAAGTTAGCGCCACCAATGAGGAAACCTAATGAAACTACTTGATGCTGCTGGCGACAACGGCGACAGCCATTTACCACTTCAAGACGAGGACTCCATCCCGCACGGATTTTATCCTTCTGATAAACTTCGAGAGGAGTGCGGTGTGTTCGGCGTATATCTTGAAGATGCCGAAAAAAATGCCGCGCCGCTTGTTTATTTCGGACTGCTTTCACTTCAGCACCGCGGACAGGAAAGTGCAGGCATCGCGGCGGTAAAAGATAAAAACATGGAAGTCCGCAAAGGTATGGGACTTGTTGCTTCAGTTTTTACCCCTGAAATTACCGAGCAACTGAAAGGCTCCGCCGCCATTGGGCATGTGCGCTATTCCACTTCCGGAGCCTGCGCCATAGAAAACGCCCAGCCTTTTTTAAGTCGCCTGAAACACGGGTCAATTGCACTCGCGCATAACGGAACACTCACCAACGCCGATGTTGTACGGGAACTTTTGGAAGACGCGGGAATCAGTTTTTCCTCCACAAGCGACAGCGAAGTTATATTAAACTTAATAGCCAAAAATTACCGCAAAGGCATTGATCGGGCGCTGACTGATACCATTCAGTCTATCAAAGGCTCTTACGCATTGACGGTGCTAACTGAGGACGCTTTAATCGGCGCGCGAGACCCAAACGGCATACGTCCCCTGTGTTTGGGAGAGATAAACGGCGGCTGGGTTTTGGCAAGTGAGTCNTGCGCNATTTCCGCGGTGGGCGGAAAGTTTGTCCGCGACATAGATCCCGGGGAACTGGTTATTATCAGCAAGGGGCAGGTGCAATCGTATTCGTTCACCGAAAGAACCCGCCGCGCGGTTTGTTCTTTTGAGTATGTTTATTTTGCGCGCCCTGACAGTGTAATTGACGATGTAGATGTTTATAACGCGCGGGTGCGGGCGGGTGAAATTATGGCAAAGGAAGCGCCGGCTGACGCGGACATAGTTATCGGCGTGCCTGATTCAGGAGTTCCGGCGGCGATTGGCTACGGGCGCGCAGCCTCAACGCCTTTTGGGTTGGGCATTGTCAAAAGCAAATATGTTGCCCGCACGTTTATTTCCCCCACGCAGCCTGAACGTGAAAGGGCTGTTTTGGTTAAGCACAACGTTATTGTAGGCGAGGTGCGGGGAAAACGCATCGTTATCATTGACGATTCGATTGTGAGGGGAACAACCAGCCGCAGGCTTGTTTCCATTCTGCGGGAGGCCGGCGCAAAGGAAGTTCACGTGCGCATTTGCTCTCCGCCTGTNCGTTTCCCCTGTTACTTCGGCATCGACACTCCGCACCGCAAAGACCTTATCAGTAACGATACTTGCCCCGAAAAACTCTGCNAGTTTTTGGGAGCCGANAGCCTTGCGTTCATTTCTTCNGANGGTCTGCTTGAATCTTTACGAATCACCACATCAGGNGAAATACGGGAAACAGGCGGATATTGCCTGGGATGTTTTACCGGTGATTATCCAATTCCGGTGCATGGGGAATTGTTAGTCAACGGGCAGTGACACCGCCATTGCGTTGACACTTTTGGCTAGCTGGCAATATACTGACGCTATGAAAGATTTTACGTGCCCTCAGTGNCAGACCCCNGCCGGCGAAGAAACTTTTGCCGCGCAGTTATGGGTTTGCCAAAAATGTGCCTATCACAGCCGCATTGGCTGGCAGGATCGCTTGAACATCACAATTGACAAGGGAAGTTTTAGCGAGTTTGATCCGGGAATGAAATCCGGAAATCCCATCGGTTTTCCCGGTTACGAGGAAAAAGTAAAAGATGCCCAAAGTGCCTGTCAGACAAATGAAGCTGTTGTAACAGGCCGCTGTTCGATTGGAGGTTATCCCGCGGTGCTTTGCGTCATGGACAGCCGCTTTATGATGGCGAGNATGGGAAGNGTTGTNGGTGAAAAAATTACCCGCGCTATTGAATACGCAACCGAACACAAGCTGCCTGTGATAATTTTTAATGCCTCAGGCGGTGCGCGTATGCAGGAGGGGATTATTTCCCTCATGCAAATGGCAAAAACTTCAGGCGCACTCGCGCGGCACAACAAAGCGGGNGAACTGTTCATCTCTGTAATTTGCGACCCGACCACCGGCGGTGTTACCGCTTCGTTTGCTATGCTTGGTGACATTATCATTGGTGAGCCTGGTGTTACCATCGGCTTTGCCGGAAAAAGGGTGATTCAGAATACAATTGGCGCGGTGCTGCCTGAAAACTTTCAAACGGCAGAGTTCACCCTTGAGCACGGTTTTGCCGACATGATCGTTTCACGCACTGAAATGGCTTCTGCGCTTGGGCGCTTAATACGGCTGCACGGCTACAAAAAGGGAGATTCCAATGCCGCTTAATATTTCGCAACGCATCGATATGCTTAAAACACTGGGGCGTCCCACAATACGTGATTACATTCCGCTATTGTTCAAAGACTTCACAGAACTGCACGGCGACCGCTATTTCGGAGACGACCCTGCGATCATTGGCGGCATCGCGCTTTTCAACGATACGCCCATCACCATAATTTCNCAGGTGNGGGCTAAAGATATTGAAGGGCTTACCAANATAAACTTCTCCATGCCTCACCCCGAAGGATACCGGAAGGCGCTTCGTTTGGCAAAACAGGCGGAAAAGTTTCGCCGTCCGGTGCTCTGTTTTATCGACACNCCCGGCGCGTATTGCGGTGTGGGCGCGGAAGANCGCGGACAGGGTGAGGCAATNGCCCGCAACTTGCACGAGTTTATGATGCTTCAAACGCCGGTTATATCGATTGTCCTTGGCGANGGCGGTTCGGGCGGCGCTTTGGCAATTGGTGTCTGCGATGAACTTGCNATGCTTGAAAACGCGCTGTATTCAGTCATTTCGCCCAAAGGTTTTGCGTCAATTCTCTGGAAAGACGGCTCGCGTGAGCGGGAAGCCGCCGAATTGATGAAAATCACTGCCGAAGACCTTAAAACCTTTGGCATTTGCGACCACATCATCGCCGAACCTGAGGGGGGTGCAGCCAAAGACGT
>WQRS01000042.1 GCA_009786615.1 Treponema sp.
TTCAAGCACTTCAACAATGGCAAGCTCGATAGTCAGGTTTTTTAGAAGCGGCAGGTGCGGGGCATACAAGAGCGCCTTAAACAAATCCCACTCACTGCCTTTTTTCGGGCTTGTTTTTCCCCGCACGAAATTGCCTTCGGTATCGTAAAGTTCGATGTACTTTTTTGCGATGATTGGGTGGATGATACGCATTTTGTGCTTTTCGGTTAAGGCTTTGACTTTTTTGGCAAGCGGGGCAAAACTGCCGCACTGCACTTCTATTAACTCACCCGTTTTTGCCCGCCCGTCGCAGACAAAACCTTCAACAAGCGTTTCATAACTCCCTTCGCTTCCTGCGCAGTGCAGTTTGAGCGACTTGTGCAGGCTGCTCTCTTTTCTGGTGCCGATGCTGGAACCGATGGATGAAGGTTTCAGCCTATTGCCGGACATATTCAGAAAGTTCACTCGCGCTTAACTGTTCAAGGAAATGGAAAATCTCACTNCCGCCCTTGTAATCGTTGGTCGTCACCTTGCCCACCCTGAAAACAACCATGCGGTTTGTGGGCAGCGGAAGGCGCACTGGATTCCCGTTCACGTCCACCATTTGATTCAACGGAAGCCTTCCGCGAATCTCCTGGGTATCGCCGTCAGGAAACACGATAAAATAATCGGTCATGAACATGTAAAAAGCATACCCCCAAAGCCTTATTTTGCACAATATTAGCGTTTTCCTTTACGCTTGTATAGTATTATCACAATTTATTTTCAATATAAATACTTTTTTTTCCTTTTTCATATTGACTAGTAAATTCACTCCGTAGATAATGATGAATGAGTGTTGAATAGTGGTAAAAAATAGATAAAAGATAGGATATTGTGGGAATGGAGCTAAAAACGGGGTCGGCAGAGAGCACTCTCGACGACAAAGGCAGAGTAAGCATCCCCGTACGTTTTCGGGAGTATTACCAAGATGATTTAGTCATCACCCGCGGCATGGAAAAGTGCGCGTGGATAATGACTGCTGAAGTTTGGGAACGCTACGAAAGTGATCTGCGTAAGCGAAGCAAGGAAGAAAAATTAAACGATGAGGAATGGAACATCCTCGAATATAAAATCATAGGTCATGCCCAGGGGGTAGAACTGGATAAGGCCGGGCGCATCGCCATTCCGCCTACGTTGCGCAAATACGCGAACCTGTCGAANGATTGCATGGTTATCAACGGCAAAAATCGCCTTTCCATTTGGGATGCCCATACATTCGAATNATACCTTGATGANAAGGACACAATCGCGCGCGCGGCGATGAACAAGCTCGGTGCGCAGGACATATTTAGAGGGGAGTAAAAATGGAAGTGGTTCACACATCGGTGCTTCTGGAAGAAGCGCTTAAATACCTTGCTCCCCGAAAGCCCGGCGAACTGATGATTGATGCCACTGTGGGAGAGGGCGGTCATTTGTACGCTTTTTTAAGCCAGTTTCCGCACCTGAAAGCAATTGGTGTGGACGCGGATGCGCAAATCCTTAAAACCGCCGCCAAGCGCCTGGAAGGTTTTGGTGAGCGTGTTCAGTTTTATACAGGCTGGAGCCATGACTTTTTTGCGGAGTACCCGAGTAATTACAAGCGCCCTGACACAATACTTATGGATTTGGGCGTGAGTCTTTTTCACTACGAAAAAAGCGGGCGGGGTTTTAGCTTTCGCTATGATGAGCCGCTTGATATGCGCATTGACCCATCGTCAGGTTTGAACGCCGCCGATTTGATAGCGCGTCTTTCTGAGAAGGATTTTGCCGACTTATTGTACGCCAATGCGCAGGANCGNTATTCGCGCCGCATAACNAAAGCGGTTGCTGAGGCAAAACAGGCAGGCNCAATTACAAGCTCCGCCGCCCTTGCAGAGATTGTTTTCAGCGCCGTTCCNCCGGCGTACAGGCATGGNGCGATACACCCTGCCACAAAGACTTTTCAGGCGCTGCGCATTGCCGTCAATGGTGAACTTTCGCGCCTTGAAGGGCTTTTGGAAACGGCGTTTGCCTGTTTGGAGCAGGGGGGAAGGCTCGGAGTTATCTCGTTTCATTCCATAGAAGACAGAATTGTGAAGAAATTCTTCCGTGAGAAGAATAGGGACTGTATCTGCCCCGCTCAAGAACCGATATGTAAATGTAGGGGCATGAGAACCGTGACGGTTCTTACCCGCAAAGGCGTGAAAGCGGGGGAAGAGGAAATTCGCAGGAATCCGCCTTCCCGCAGTGCCACGTTTAGAGCGGTTGAAAAAGTTCTGGATGAGGTTGGAACATGAACAAGAGCTGTATTATTCTTTATTTTTTTGTACTAACTATCCCCATCTTTCTGGGCGTTGTTGCCTGGCAATCCACCCGCTATGCGGCGCTGGAGCGGAACGTCAGGCTCCTTGAGGCAGCTCAGGAAGATTGGGTTGAGGGCAATAGGCGGCTTATCGCAAGTATCGCCGTGCTCTCTTCTTCGGCACGGATTGGGCAGGTAGCTGCGCGCGATCTCCGCCTTACACCGATAAGGCCTGAGAACGTGTTGCAGGTACGGATCGAGCCGCAGTCATACAGCGAGGTGGACAGACAGTGACAGACAGCTTATTTTTAATGAGTTTTCAAGAACTGGCTTTTGCCTCGCGTGGTCACCTGTATACCGGGGGGGGACAGGGGACTGCGGCTCGATCAGGGGAGCCGGAGAACAACGGCTTCTCGTCAGTCGCCATAGACTCACGAGAGGCAGTTGCCGGAAGCCTTTTCGTGGCGTTGCGGGGTGAATCGCTTGACGGACACCGCTTTGTTGGGGACGCTTTTGCAAACGGAGCTGTTGTCGCCCTTGTGGACGAAAAAGCGATGGCTGACTCAAGCCTTGCCCTAGCCGCCGTTGCGGAAAAAACAGGCGCTATTCTTGTTGTCGTTGAAAACACACTCCGTGCTTTTCAGGATGCTGCAAAGGCGTACCTTGAAAAGTTCCCCGCTTTACTGCGCATAGGGATTACAGGCTCTTCGGGGAAAACGACCACGAAGGAAATTGCCGCCGCCATCATCGCGCAGGAAAAACAAGTTGCCACAAACAAGGGTAACTTAAACTCTGAAACCGGATTGCCGCTTTCGGTTTTCGGCGTGCGGGCGCACCACGAAGTGGGCGTTTTTGAAGCGGCGATGAGCAAAGCGGGGGAAATGGCGGATTTAGCGCGGGTGCTTAATCCGCATATTGCCTTGATCACAAACATCGGCTCTGCCCACATCGGAATTCTCGGCAGCCGGGACGCGATTGCCCATGAAAAAAAGCAATTATTTTGTGAGTTTTCGGGGAAGAACACAGCGTATATTCCTTCCGCCGATGCCTACCGCGATTTCCTGGCGGAAGGCGTTCGTGGTAAAATTGTTTTCTACGGCGCTGAAACGCTGGCCGCTCTTAAGGGAGTACGCTCTTTAAGCATAGACGGAACGGAAATTGATTGGGGCGGTGAAAAAACCCGCCTTGCACTTCCCGGCAAGTTCAACCTTGCCAACGCTCTTGCAGGCGTTGCGCTGGCACTGGAAGCAGGCGCAAGTGATGACGCAGTCCGCCGCGGCATATCTCAGGTTAAGCCGCTTTTTGGCAGAGGGGAAATTCTTAAAGGCAAAACGACAGTTATCAGGGATTGTTATAATTCCAACCCCGAAAGCGCCGCTGCCGCCGTTGAGTTTTGCGACAGCGTGGAATGGCCGGGGCGCAAAGTGTACGTGCTTGGGTCTATGCTTGAACTTGGGGAGACTTCTGATGCTTCACACGCCGAACTTGGAAAGCAGCTCTCAAATTGCGGGGCGGACATGGTGTTTCTTTTCGGCGAGGAAATGCGCCCCGCCGCGGAAGAGGACGGTGCGGGAATGCAAAAGTCAGGGAAAAAAATCCCGTTTTTCTACACAGCCAACATGGCAGAACTTTCGCAGGAGCTTGGCAAGTTTGTGCAAAGCGGGGATTTGGTTTTGCTTAAAGGCTCACGAGGCTGCGCGCTTGAAACGGTGACGGATATTTTAATCGGGGAGGGGGCAAAGTAAATGTTTTTTGAGTTTGTTTATCCTCTGGTTATTTACTTCACCCCGTTTAACGTAATTCAATATTTGAGTTTTCGCGGGGCTTACGCCGCCATCACAAGCCTTTTCATCTGCTTCATTTTCGGNCCCCGCATAATCGANGCGCTNACCAAACTCAAAGTCGGTCAGTCGGTGCGCGAAGACGGACCTGCCACCCACTTGAAAAAAGACGGCACTCCGACTATGGGCGGCGTTTTTGTCATCCTTTCCATCGCGATTGCGATGCTTTTCTGGACAGATTTCCACAATCGCCATGTGTGGATAGTTATGGGAACGCTAGTCGCTTTCGGTCTTATAGGCTTTCTGGATGATTACCTGAAAGTTGTTAAGCACAATTCGGCGGGGCTTCCGGCGTGGGCAAAACTTGTTTTTCAGTTTACCATCGCCACCGTCATTGTGCTCATTTTGTATTTTTCAGGGCACAGCCAGATTACCTATTTGTACATCCCGTTTTTTATGGATCCCATTTTGGACATGGGAAGGCTTTGGATTCCCTTCGCTGTGCTTTTAGTTGTCGCTTCCTCAAACGCCACCAACATAGCGGACGGGCTTGACGGGCTTTTGGCGGGGCTTTTAATTTTGGTGTTCCTCACCTTCGCAGTGCTCACCTACCTTTCAGGGCGTTTTGACTTTTCCGCCTATCTGGGAATTCCCTTTATTCCGGGCTCCGGTGAATTGATGGTGTTTTCCCTTGCCGTTGTCGGTGCGCTCATAGGCTTTCTGTGGTTCAACTCGCATCCGGCGGAGGTATTTATGGGGGATGTGGGAAGCCTTTCACTTGGCGGAGTGGCGGCGGTGCTGTCGCTTATCATCAAAAAAGAAATTGTGCTGTTTATTATAGGCGGCGTATTTGTATTGGAAATATTCTCTGTGATAATTCAGGTGGTTTCGTTCAAACTGCGCAAAAAGCGGGTGTTTAAAATGGCGCCTCTGCATCATCACTTTGAGCTTTCAGGCTGGGCCGAAAGTAAAGTCGTTATTCGATTTTGGATTTTAGGAGGTATGTTTACGATCATCGCGTTGTCAACGCTGAAGATCCAGTAAAAGTTATGAATACCCGATTTGACGCTGAGCTTGCCAGACGCTCAGGGGGAACAGACCATATTCTCATTGCAAACGTCCTGCTTTTGGCAGGGCTTGGCATCATTACGCTGTATTCGGCTTCTTATGCGTTTTCACAGCGTTTTATGGGGGATGGTCTTTTTTTGGTTTCCCGTCAGGCGGTATTGGGCATTTTCGGGCTTATACTTTTTTTTCTCGCNGCAATCGTCAACCTTGAAAACTCCCGAAAGTTTGTAAAGCCGCTTGTGCTCGGCTGNATCATTTTGTGCATACTCACTTTTGTCCCGGGAATCGGNGTTATGAAAAACGGCGCTGCCCGCTGGATTGGAATTGGCTCGTGGACATACCAGCCTTCAGAGCTTGTAAAACTGGCTTTGCCGTTTTACCTCGCGCATTTTTTTGACAAGAAAAAAGAAAGCTTGGACATTCTTTTCCGCGGTGTTATTCCTCCGGCGTTAATCGTGGGCGTATTTTTTGTTTTGATATATTTGCAAAACAACTTTTCCACTGCCGCTTTCCTTGCTGTCAACGCGCTTTTTATGTTTTTTATCGCGGGCGTTAAGGCAAAATACTTCGCCGGCGCTCTTTTTATGTTCCTTCCCATAGCCGCCCTTTTGGTTTTGCAGAGGGAACACCGCATTAGGCGTTTTTTAAGTTATATACAGCCTGAATTTGAGCCCTTGGGCGCCGGTTTTCAGGTGAACGCATCGATTAATTCGATTAGTTCAGGCGGCTTTTGGGGCAGGGGCATAGGGCAAAGCGTTCCGGCAGTGCCTGAAATACATTCGGACTTTATTTTTTCCTCGTTTGCCGCCGAAAAAGGCTTTTTGGGCATACTTTTTTTCTTTTTCCTTTTCAGCGCTTTTGCGATACGCGGCTACATGGTATCCATACGCAATGAAAGCACCTTCAACCGTCTTTTGGGCTGCGGACTTGTCACCATGATCATCTCTCAAGTGATGCTTAACATTGCCGTTGCCTCAGGCGCGCTTCCCGCCACAGGTGTTCCGCTTCCGTTTTTTTCCGCCGGAGGNTCTTCGCTTATCACCACACTTATCATGTCAGGCTTCATTGTTAATATCTCAAGAACTTCANGAAAACCGGCTTTGCGAAAAACATTTTNGCAAAATCAGNCTTTACAAAANCAGGTAATGACACGGCAAACTTTTGCGGGGGAGGCACAGCATGGCTGATAACTATATGTTTGAAGAAGAAATCGCAGCCTCTGAGCCGAAGCGCATGGAAAAAGTTCTCAAAGTATTGATACTTTTTGCCGTATTGGTTATCGCGGTTAAGCTCATCTGGCTTATAGGCATTACCCCGTTCAGACCGCTTTCACGAATTGACATCGCAGGTTATTCAGGCATCAACCGCGAGCAGGTGATAGCGGCGGCAGGCATTACTTCNCGCACTTCCTTTTTCAGCGCAAACGCCCGCTCAATGGAACAGGCTCTTGCCGGTTTCCCCACAATNCANTCGGTGCGGGTTTTCAGGCACTTTCCNGACAGNCTTTTAATTGTATTTGAAGGGCGCACCGCTGTGGCTGCTTCCTTTGCCGCGATTGGCGGGCGCACAGTTCCTGTGTTTTTTGACAATAGCGGGGTTATTTTTAGAATTGGCGGGAATGAAGGAGCTCATCTCCAGCAGCCGCGCCAACTGCCTATAGTTTCAGGCATTACCATAGAAAACCCGTATTTGGGAATGAGACTTCCGCCGCTTTTTGGCTCATTTTTCCGCCAGTTGGAGCATATCGGAACAACATCGCCTGAATTGCTCGCGGCAATTTCAGANATCAGGGTTAATCCCCAGCCCTTTGACGGTTTTGATTTGATACTGTACCCTGTTCATAGGAGAATACGGGTNCGCATAAACGAGTTGAATGAAGATACGCTTCGGTATACTCTTCTAATGGTGGATGTATTGGCATCCAGAGAGCCCGGAATAGAAAGCATAGACTTTCGCTCCAGTATAGCTTGGTATGTCTTAAGGGAGGCATCCTTTTGAGTAATGAAGTTTTGGTGGCTGGTCTTGACATAGGCACGACCAAAGTGTGCGCCGTAATTGGCGAAGTAAACGATCATGGCTCACTGGAAATCACAGGTGTGGGAACCTGCCCCTCCACAGGTTTGCGCAAAGGCGTTGTTGTGAACATCGAGTCTACTTTGCGCTCAGTTGCCCAGGCCATTGAAGCCGCCGAAATGATGAGCGGCAGGGAAGTACACGAGTGCTGGACGGGAATTGGCGGAAGCCACATAGACGGCATTAATTCGCGCGGTGTGGTCGCGGTAACAGGNAAAAACCGCGAGACGCGCGAAATCGGGGGCGATGATATAAAGCGGGTGCTTGAAGCCGCACAGGCGGTGCTTATCCCTATGGATCGCAAAGTGCTTGAAGTAATTCCGCAGAGCTACATCGTAGATGACCAGCGCGGCATTATAGATCCGCTTAACATGATAGGAGTACGTCTTGAGGCCGAAGTACACATTATCACTTGCTCAACAACCGGCGCGCAAAACTTAGTTAAGTGCGTCAACCGCGCGGGTTTTCGGGTGCGGGATTTGATTTTGCAGACACTTGCCGCGGGGCGATCGGTGTTAAGCCCTGAGGAAAAAGAACTTGGAGTCGCCCTTGTTGATTTGGGCGGCGGCACGACCAACGTGCTTATTTATTCAGGGGGCGCTCCGTATTCGATACATACCATTTCCGCCGGCGGCACGCAGGTTACAAGCGATATTTCCATCATCAAAAACATTTCGTTTGAGACGGCGGAAAAAATCAAACTTGAAGCAGGATGCTGCTGGGAGCCGTTTCTGGAAGGNGANGATGATATCATCGTTCCCGGTGTCGGAGGCCGNGCGCCGCAGGCTATACCACGCTCGCAAATTTTGGCTATAATACGCCCCCGTGTCGAGGAAACTTTTAAGCTTGTCAAAGAAAAAATTGACAAGCTCACATTTTCCCGCCCGCTGGGTGGCGGCGTGGTGCTTACAGGCGGAGGCGCGCAGCTTTTGGGCGTGTCAGAGCTTGCCTCGCAGGTGTTTAACCTTCCTGCGCGGGTTGGCGTTCCATTGTCTGTTGGCGGGCTTGTCGGTGAATACCGCAACCCCGCTTACGCCACAGCTGTGGGGCTTGTGCTTGAAGGTTACGAGCGTGAGCTTAAAGCCGGTTTTGGGTCATTAAACGAACCCAGAGACAGGGGAGGGTCCACTGTGTGGATCAAACTGAAAAAATGGTTTGAGAATGAGTTTTTTTAGAGCGTG
>WQRS01000043.1 GCA_009786615.1 Treponema sp.
TGTTTATCATGAGGATGTTAAAGCCCATTAATCTTTTGACTCATACCCTTGGCAGCACCGCAAACGGCGATCTAACGAAAAGGCTTCCGGAGACGGGCAAAGACGAGATAGCAATGGCTTCTCGCTCCTTCAACCTGACTATGCGGGCGCTGGGGGAAATGATAGGTATGGTNAAAAAACANTCGGAAGTTCTGTTTGACATTGGAAACGATCTTGCCAGTAATATGGCAGAGACAGCATCCGCTATGGATCAGATCACCAGCAATATCCATGGTATTAAAAGCAGAGTATTAAACCAGAGTGTCAGTGTTGCCGAGAGCAACGCCAGCATGGAGCAGGTTACCGTTAACATCAACAAACTCAGCTACCAGATCGAACACCAGACCGGAGCCGTTTCGCAGGCATCGTCTTCCATCGAGGAAATGCTGGCGAACATCCATTCTGTTTCTGATACCCTTGCGATAAACGTTGAAAACGTACGTGATTTGCAAGAATCGTCGCAGGCAGGCAAATCCAGTCTGCAAGAGGTTGTGTCGGATATTAAAGAGATTGCCCGCGAATCTGAGAGCCTTTTGGAAATTAACTCCGTAATGGAGAACATTGCAAGTCAGACAAACCTTCTTTCGATGAACGCGGCGATAGAGGCCGCTCACGCGGGGAGTGCAGGCAGGGGTTTTGCTGTTGTCGCCGGCGAGATACGTAAGTTGGCGGAGTCATCAAGCGAGCGTTCCAAGACCATTGGGGATGTATTAAANAAGGTGAAGAAATCCGTAGATAAAATCACCCATTCCACCGGCAATGTACTTGGCAAATTCGAAGCTATAGACCGCAGCGTTAAGACCGTTGCGGAGCAGGAGGAAGCTATCCGCAGAGCGATGGATGAGCAGAATAGGGGAAGCAAGCAGGTTCTCCATGCTGCCGGGCAGGTAAGTGAGATAACGCAGCAGGTAAAGGGCGAATCGCTTGAAATGCTTGAGGGCAGCAAAGAGGTTATTTATGAAAGCAAAAACCTTGAAAAGGTAACGCGTGAGATCACTACGGGAATGAACGAGATGGCTGCCGGAGCGGAGCAGGTAAATGTGTCGGTAAACTATGTCAATGAGATAAGCGTGAAGACCCGCGAAGGAATTAACAGCTTACTGAAAGAGGTGTCGCGGTTTAAGGTTTAGAAAAACCACACTAACCTTTTAACTCGTGGAGAGAATCAAAGGGGTACAGTTCGCCTATGCTTGTTAACACGCGCTCCTGCCCGCTGCCGCCGAAAAATACAGGGCTTTCAGGCGGCATAAACTCGCTGAGTACCTGACGGCAAGCGCCGCACGGGGCAACGGGCGCAATTGAATCGGGGGTGGAAAGCGCAATCGCCTTAAACGCAGTAATGCCCGAACTGACCGCTTTCATCACCGCACCGCGCTCGGCGCAGATGGTGTTCCCATAGGAGCGGTTTTCCACGTTGCAGCCGGTATACACGCCTCCGTCCTGTCCGAGCAAAGCCGCGCCAACGCTGAATCCGGAATACGGGGCGTATGCGTTAAAAGCCGCGGCTTGTGCCTGTTTGAACAACTCTTCCATTTCCCTGTCTGATTTGTTTGCATCCATAAAAATACCACCTTAACAAAACTTTTGTTCGCCTATATAATTATTCTCGGTAGAGGCTTTTGCAAAACTTCAGTTTTTGCAAAAGCTCCCTTAGATTTAGTGGAAAAAGCGGGCGCGAACCTTTGGTTCGATAGACCGCTTTTTCAGAAGCCTTTTGCGAAACTAACCGAGTTTTGCAAAAGGCTAGGTATGGAGGCAATGATATGGCAAAAATAAAGAAAAAAAACTGGTTTTTAGTAGCACTTGCGTTTTTCGCCGTTTATTTCTTTGCGGCAGCCCGCCCCGTTACTGAGGAAACTGTGCTTTTGCCTCGCTGGGTAAGTTCCCTGTATACTGACGATCATATAAACATAAGTGCGTTTTCAGGCGAAGGCGAACAAAACCCCATGCCTTTCCGCATCGGACCTAGGCACGGTTTTATCAACCGCTACGGAAACTTCCTTATTAATCAAACAACGACAAATCATCTTGCCAGCTCTGAAACATTCTGGGCGGAACACGGCGCAACACCTGAACAGATTTCTGTTATGAATCCGCATGGCAATCTTGCGCTGACGATTGACAACCCGCAAGGTTTCCCGCTGTTTTTGGATGGTCGCGTTTTTATCGTGGGCGCTGAGGAAAACTCTCTCACCGCGATTGGGGAAGCCGGGCAAATGCTTTGGCAGCACGACCTCAGCGCGCCGCTTACGGCTATTGACGCGGCAAACGGGCGGGTGCTTGCCGGAACTTTGAACGGNGCAATTGAGTTGNTGGATTTTGAAGGCAGGCAGGTTATCGCCCCATTTGAGCCNGGCGGCTCCCGCCTTCAAGCGATTTTCGGGGTGGCAATTTCTGCAAGCGGCACGCAGCTGGCGGTAATTTCAGGTATTGACCAACAGCGCTTTCTGCTTTTGGAGCAGGCAGGCGATATNTTTCGTGTGGCGCATCATGAGTTTTTGGGGGAAGGTTTCAGGCGGGAAGTGCATATTACATTTGCCGACAACGATCGCCGCNTTGTTTTTGAACGGGGAGAAGGACTGGGCATTTTTGACGTTTCCGCGCGAACAAGTGTTACCGTGCCGTTGCGCGGGGAAATTGCGCTTCTTGATAACTCAGGTCTTTACCCGTACTTTTTTGCAGTGGTCGATGAAGGGCAAGACCGCAAGCGTTTTGTAACCATCAGGTATCCGGGCGTTGTTATAAGTGAAGCCCCGTTCATCAGTGAATACGTCTTTTTTACGCGCAAAGGCAACGAGCTTTTTATTGGAGGGGATTTGGCTGTAGCATCCTTTGAAATTGGGAGACGGTAATGTTCAGGTTTAATCGCGGAATTTTATTTGCACTCTTTTTGCTGTTAATCCCGGCTTTNNTTTTTGCAATGGAATGGCCAACACAAACCGGAGTTTTGACGAGGAACTTCGGCTGGAACTCAGGCGGCACTCCGCATTTAGGCGCTACTTTTGCCAACGCCGGTGTGGTAACAGCCGCCGAAGCGGGGGAATTGCTTTTCGTGCGCCGGCAGGGGAATTCCGCCTCGCGTCTGCCTTCTCCGCTTGGATCATGGGTCGCCCTCGATCACGGGGACGGCTTAATCAGNATTTACAGCCGCTTTGATAATAACTCTTCCCTTTCGGCNATCCCAAATGAAGTCGANCGCGGACAGCCGCTTGCTCAATCAGGCATTTCCGGCTGGGCAACGCAAAACGGTCTNCACTTTCAGCTTTTCGACCGTTTNCAAAATAGCTGGATAAATCCTTCAATTATTATCCGTGTAAATAGTCCGCGCATTCCTGCCATTTTGCAGGTTCGCCTTAAAAGCGCTTCNGGNGANATTATCAATTTGCCGGAGGCAAGCGTAAGACAGGGACGCTACACAGTTTTAGTGAACGCGGTTATCGGAAACCCTAATGCGCCCCTTGCCCCGTTCCGCATTACCAGCACACTGAACGGCAGCGTTGTCGGAGCGTTAAGTTTTGAGACGTATTTTGTGCGCGACGGGTTTTTGTCTGTTTACCGGAACGGGTTTGTCCCTGTCCGCCGCGTTCACGCTCCGGCTCCAGGCTTTGAAGCCGCCGAGGTGTGGCTTGCCAGGGGGCAGGCGGCACTTGAAATTACGGTGCAGGATGTTTCAGGCATCACCCGTAACGTGATTCACAGGTTCACCGTTGAATAAAATCACCCAATGGTAAAAACATGGTCTTCCCCGCCTGTTGATGAGAAAAAGCGCCTAGTCGCGTGCGCCTTGTGCGGCGGACATTCGTTTGCGCCGTTTCTTTCCTGCGAAGGCTTTTCCTATGTTCGCTGTTCGGATTGCCGCCTTGTTCAAATTAATCCCCAGCCCTTTGAAAAAGAAATCAAGCTCCGCTACGGCGAAGATTACCTAACATATGAACTTGCCAACGAGGAAGCGTTTTTTAACTTGCAGATTCTCGGTCTTGCCGATTCAGGCTTTGACGAACTTGAAAGGGGGCTTCTTGCCAATAATGGCAAACCGCGCATTCTCGATGTCGGCTGCGCCACGGGGCGGCTTTTAGAGCAATTGCGCAAAAGCGGCTGGCAGACAACAGGCGTTGAGATTTGCCGCCCGCAAGCGGATTACTGCCGCCGCAAACGCGGCCTTGACGTGAAAGACCTTCCGCTTGCCGAAAACGGTTTTNACGCAGGCACTTTTGACGTGGTGCTTGCTTCGCACCTCATCGAACATCTAAACGATCCGCTCANCTTTGTNAGGGAAGTTTCCCGCATTCTTTCAAGCGATGGCAGGTTTTTTGTTACAACCCCCAACATCGCAGGCTTTCAGGCGCGGCTTTTCGGGAAAAACTGGCGTTCGGCAATTCCTGACCACCTGTATCTTTTTTCGATTAAGACCTTAACGCGCATCCTTAGCGAAAACGGTTTTGCCATTGAAAATACGGTAACGTGGGGCGGGCTTGCAGCGGGAACTGCGCCAATGCCTGTAAAGCGGCTGGCGGACAAAGCCGCCAAACGTTTTGGTTTTGGGGATGTTGTCATGGTCAGGGCGGGAAAGATATAATACGGCTATGCACTAACACAATAGTAAGGTAAGGTAACCGGCATTATGAAAGTAAAATATAAAGGCATTATTTTTGACCTTGACGGAACGCTTGCGGACACCTTACTCGATATTGGCGCTGCGACAAACCGCGCTTTAGCGGCGAGGGGTTTTGGCGAACACGCACCGGAAAGTTATGTTTCCCGCGTTGGCTGGGGAATTAAGCAGGTGGCTTTTTTAAGCCTTCCGCAAGATGCGCGGAACGAAGAAAATGCGGCTCTTGTCGCCGAAGACTCTGTTCGCTTTTACGCCGAAAGCCCGCTTGCCCACACCCGCCCGTATCCCGGAATACTGGAATTGCTGGGGGAACTGCGCAGGCGTAAAGTCAAAATGGTTGTTTTGACGAACAAGCCTGACCCGATTGCGCAGATGGTTGTCGCGGGGCTTTTCCCCAACGGCACGTTTGAAAGTGTGCGCGGGGAAGTTTTCGGGAAGCCGCGCAAACCGATCCTGCCTGTGTGTGGGAAATGCTCATCGACTTGGAATTAACGCCTGCTGACGTTATTTTTGTCGGCGACTCCGAAGTTGACGTGCAAACTGCTGTTGCCTCAGGTTGTTTCCCTATGGGGGTGAGCTGGGGTTACCGCCCGCTCGATGTCATTGAAAAGGCAGGCGCGCGCCTCATTATCGATAAACCGCATGAGCTTTTAGAGTTTTTTTAACAGCCTTTTTAACTATGTACAGGAGACAATATGGCCTTCGTAAGCGAAAAAGCGGTAGCCCGTTATGGATATGATTTTATTCCTGCCGAATACATTCCTTCCGGAAAAGACGAATATTGGCGGCGGAACAGTCAGGCGGCGCAGGGAAAGATCTGGCGTAAGATCACGGGAAGCGAGCAGGAAGCACTTGTAAAAAACAACAACCATTGCCAGGATTGGGATTCTTTTTTGGTAAGCGAAGAATTCGATCCATCGCTCATCCGCAATTGCGCTTTTTACGGGCTTGTGCGCATCGGAGCCTTGCACCAAAAGCTCATTCAACACCACGACTTTATCGTGCCGTCAGGTATTCGCAACAGCACCATCATTTCCTGCGACATNGGTGATGATGTGGCGATTCAGGATTGCNCATATATTTCGCACTACATCATTGGCGACTGCTGCATCCTTTCACGCATAGACGAGATGCAGACTACAAACCACGCCAAGTTTGGCAACGGGGCGATAAAGGATGGCGAGAAGGAAGATGTGCGGATTTGGATTGACGTGATGAACGAATCAGGCGGCAGGTCTGTATTGCCCTTTGCGGATATGCTGCCTGCCGATGCGTATTTATGGGCAGCCTACCGCGATGATGTGGCTTTGGTTGACGCTTTGAAAAACATCACTCAAAAGGAATACGGNGGCTTTCGCGGCAGTTATGGAGTTGTCGGTGCTCATTCAGCNATAAAAAGCTGCCACATCATCAAGGATGTTTTTGTTGGCGAATGGGCGTATATCAAAGGCGCGAATAAACTGAAAAACATTTCAGTTCTTTCTTCCGAAAACGAACCAAGCCAGATTGGTGAGGGCGTGGAAATGGTCAATGGCATTGTCGGTTACGGCTGCAATGCGTTTTACGGAGCGAAGGCGGTGCGCTTCGTCATGGGGCGGCGATCAAGCCTGAAATATGGCGCGCGGCTTATTCACTCGGTTTTGGGCGATAATTCCACGGTTTCTTGCTGTGAAATTTTGAACAACCTTGTTTTTCCGTTCCACGAGCAGCACCACAACAACTCCTTTCTTATCGCAAGCTTAATTCAGGGGATGAGCAACATGGCAGCGGCGGCGACAATAGGTTCAAACCACAACAGCCGCGCCAATGACGGAGAAATCCGGGCGGGGCGCGGNTTTTGGCCNGGNCTTTCAACCACGCTCAAACATTCAAGCCGCTTTGCAAGTTATGTGATTATTNCCAAAGGCGATTACCCAAATGAGCTTGATATTACCCTTCCTTTTTCGCTTGTCGGCATCAACGGCGAATCAGGCAGGCTTGAAGTGATGCCCGCTTATTTTTGGATACACAACATGTACGCGCTTGAACGAAACTCATGGAAAACCCAGTCCCGCGACAAGCGCAAAATCAAAAAGCAGCATATAGAGACTGATTACCTTGCGCCTGACACGGCGGAGGAAATTATCGCCGCATTAATGCAGCTTGAACAGTGGCTTAATGAATCAGGCGTTCCCGTTGAATCAGGTTATGGCTTGGCGGCTTGCAATGGTTTATCCGCCTGTACCGCGCGTTATGAAGATGAAGCCATTGCCGTTATGGGGCTTCAGCGCAGCCAGAGCCCGACGGCGATACTTAAGCCGCGCCATGCGAAAGATGCGTACCGGGAAATGCTTGAGTATTACTCATTAAAAACACTTGCCGAATATTTTGCGGCTTTTGCCAATGCGGAAAGCGGTCATACACCGAAATTGCCAAAGAGCTGGACGGAAAAGCGAGAGTGAGTGAGTGGGTGAACATTGGCGGGCAAATTACGCCCGCTTTCCGCGTTGACCATTTACGAAAGCGCATCGGAGCGGGTGAAATTGGCAGTTGGGAAGAAATTCATGCCTGTTATGATGAAATGCAGGCCGCTTATCCAAAAGACAAAGCTCACCACGCGTGGGAAACTTACCGCTGGCTTTCCGGTGCCGCAGAAGGCGAGCATCCTTTGAAAGACCAAAAACGTTTTAAAGAGGAACTGCAAACGCTTATACGTTACAAGCAGTATATCGCGGATCAGGTTTTTTCCACGCGGGCAAAAGATTACAGTGACCCAATGCGCGCAATCACCTTCAGAAACGGCGAAGAAATGATGCAGGTTGTCGGAAGTGCCGAGAGTAACCCTTTTGTAAAGCTCGTGCGGGAACAAGCAGAAATCCGCCAAGAGCAGATTGAAAAACTAATTTGTAAGCTTTGATTTAAGCGGCAGAAAGGGCGCACGATAATGCGCCCTTTCACTGTCTATGCGCTACTGTATCCACACTTGAGTTACACCAAGAGAAGCGAGCCTGTGTATCGCCGGATACACCATAGACGCCGGTACGCCCAGCGCAATTACGCGGAACATTCCCTGATGAAGCTCATGAATCACAAAAAACCCGGCGTTGGCCATGGAGTTAGAGAGTGTCACCGCTGACTCAAGTGATGAAAAAGCGCCAACTTGCAAGCGATGAACCATGCCACTGTGAGGATTCGGTAAGCCCGGAATCACGTGCGGCCATTGTATTGGTGCCGGTGGTGTGTGGGGCACAAAAACCGTCGGAGGCGGCGGAGCAGGTTGCACGGGCGGCGGCTGGAGAAAAACTATCGGCGGCAACGTTGGTGCCGGCTGCGGAGGCGGCGGAACAACATGAACAACCTGGGGCGGTGCCGGCGCGGGTTCGGGCGCTGGTGCAAAGCGTTGATCTTCCAGAAGATCTTGCCGGATTTCCAGTCGTAAAATGCGCTCCAATAATTCAGGGTCAATTGGAAAAGTTGGCACCGGGGACGGTTCAGTCGCCAATTCCCGCACACCTTGAGCAATTTGCCAAGCCTCCAACGCTAGAAGACGTTCCAGAATTTCCGGATAAATGAAATAATGCCGCTCAACGATTGTTTCCAAAATCCTTTCCACAATCACAGGTTCCGGCGGAGGTGGTGGCTCGGCTATTACCACCGGCGGAGGCGGCGGCTCGGCTATCACCACCGGCGGAGGCGGCTCGGCTATTATTACCGGTGCCGGCT
>WQRS01000044.1 GCA_009786615.1 Treponema sp.
CAACCGCAAACCAATTAAGGGCAAGGATAGTTTCGGTAACATTTTCTAAATGAGGCATCCATAACTTTCGGTAACATTTCTATTTGAGGCATCTCGGCCCAATCCCCACGGAAATCTTTAAGTAATTTTTTTAGAAGACCCCTCGCAAAGGTCGCTAAGTAGCGCGAAGACGCAAAGGGGTTTTGAGCTTGCCAGGCAGACTAGTACAATTCTGCTGCGCCTTACCATTCCCGCGCGACAAAATCCTCAGGCACATCTATCTTCATCGTGTCGCCTGACTGCTCAACCACGTACAAGCCCGCTTCCATCGTTGCCTTTTTCTCTGCTGCTCCGAATATAGCGCCTGCAATCGCGCCCTTTATCACACGCTTGTCGTTGAGACCTCGCCGGGCATCGCGCAGGATTTCCAGGCGTTTGATGTGGTGTCCAACGTCTTTAACTGTCGGTTTTGTTTTTACTTCCAGTGCCATTATTGTATTGCCGTTCTCCATCACCAAGTCGATTTCTGTTTTTGTGTTACCCTGCTTGTCAAAAATCTTCATGCCACCGGGTGAGCAGCTACCAAAGTGATAACCCAACTCATTGAAGCGTTTGTGGATGTTGGGAGCAACCAGATGCTCGGCAAGTTCACCGAAGCGTCGGTGCAAATCACCCATCTGCTTGCCGTTTCTGCGGACGACCTTGGCAGCCTCCTGAATTTGCCTGTCAGTTTCCTGGGATAACTGCTTCATCTGCTCGGCATTTTCCTTCATCTGCCTGTCAGTCTCTTTCATCCTTCTGTCGGTGTCTTTCTGGCTCTCGGCGACTTCTCTCAGCTTTGCCGAGACTTCATCCATGAGTGCTTTAAGGTGGTCTTGTAGAGGAATGTTGTTAATGGTGTTTTCAGCCATTGTTTGCTCCTTGACTATAATATAAGTGATTTCAGCGAAGAAAGCAAACAGCCGCGGCGGCGGTACACCCGCCGCAATTGACAGTGCCGACAGCGACTGGCTATAGTTAAGCGGTGAAAACCAACTGTATGCCTCACATGAGAAAACCCATTTGCCTTCCGTCAGGCGCTGTATTCGATTTGTCATCTCCTGCCAAAATTATGGCAATTGTCAACTGCAATGATGATTCGTTTTATGCCCCGTCTCGTTCCCACTCGGATAAAGCTGTAGCAATGGCGCTGGAGGCGGAAGAAGACGGGGCGGACATCATAGACTTCGGTGGGGAATCGACTCGTCCGGGCTCTTCTTACGTGAGTGAAGAAGAGGAAATACAGCGTGTAATTCCTGTAATCGCGGCTTTCAGAAAACGCTCATCATGTGTTATTTCGGTGGATACACGAAAAGCCTCTGTCGCAAAGGCCGCTTTGGATAACGGCGCGGATATAATCAACGATATTTCGGCATTGGCTGATGACCCGTTTATGGGCGAACTCTGCGCGAAAAGCAAAGCGGCGCTTGTATTGATGCATAAAAAAGGCATTCCGCTGACCATGCAGGAAGCCCCTTGGTATGATGATGTGGTTGAAGAGGTTGTAAGTTATCTTGGCGCAGCGGCAAAAAAGGCGGTTGACGCAGGTGTCAGCCGTGAAAAGATTATCTTTGACCCGGGCATAGGGTTTGGCAAGCGTTTGGAGGATAACCTTCAGATACTGCGCGACATAAAAAAAATAGCTTTGCATCCACGCCTTGCGGAAATCTGCGGGAACGATTATCCTATTCTTGTGGGGCTTTCACGGAAAAGTTTTATACAGGCTATAACCGGAAGGGCCCCGGATGAAAGGCTTTGGGGAACACTTGCGGCAAATGCTCATGTGATTTTGGGCGGGGCAGCTATTGTGCGCGTACATGATGTAAAGGCTCATGTTGATTTGATAAAAATGCTATCCGCTCTCAGTTTTCCTCCTGTGCCCGATGGCAACGCTAATGGCAGCGCCTAAGATCGCGTAGGGATAATATGGAATGGTTTCAGCGGCTTTCCGCATTGTACAACTTTATCCGCCCCGTTTTGGATGTGGCAATCCTCTCGTTTTTATTGTACAAAGGTTATGAACTGCTTGTAAAAACCCAAGCCGTACAGCTCATCAAAGGTGCTGTCTTTTTGGTGTTAGTGTACGCGGCGGCTGTTTTTTTACAGCTTTCCACACTGCAGTGGCTTTTGAACACTCTGGCACCAGGGCTTTTTATCGCGGTTATCATTGTTTTCCAGCCTGAACTGCGAAAAATAATCATCCGTCTTGGGCAGGGGGAACTTTTCAGACCTGACAGCAAACCGCGGCTTGGCTTACTGGAAGCCGTTGTAACGGCGGCGGAGATTTTATCACGAAAAAAAAACGGAATGCTGGTTGTGTTTCCGCGCCGCGTAAATCTGCGCCACATTGCCGATACCGGCACAAAACTTAATGCCGACATTTCATCAAGCCTCATCGTAACAATTTTTCAGCCTGGAACACCTTTGCATGACGGCGCTATGATTATTCAAAATAACCGCATCATTGCCTCTGCGTGCTTTCTTCCCCTTTCAGAACAGTCAGAAATAAAGCGCAGTTTCGGCACCCGACACCGCGCCGCACTTGGAATGTCAGAGCAGTCAGACGCGGTGGTGCTTATCGTGTCTGAAGAAAACGGGGCAATCAGCCTTGCCTACGACAGCAATATGTATTATGACCTCTCCCCCATCGAAGTAACAAGAACACTGAAAGAGTTACTGGATAAGGGCGGGCGAAAAAGCGAACTTGATTTGCCGCTTTCAGAAATTGGCGCTGAACCTCTTCACGGAACGGGAGTCAATCTTGGTACCGCCGTAAGCGGCAGAAAGGAGTAATGGTGGATATTCACAGGATTATACAAAGGGTAACCGGAAATTGGCCTGCAAAAGTCTTATCTATAGGGCTTGCTATAATGCTGGTTGTTTTTCACCGCATTTCAAGTCTTGAAGAGCGCTTTTTCACTGTCCCGTTGACAATTGAACGGGACGGGGTGCTTGTTCCCGCAAGCCCGTATCGAATGGTGCGGGTAAACCTTCGCGGAGAGCCTGCAAGCATTTTTTCCATACTGGAAAGCGACATCGAAGTGTATGTTGAAGTTGACCGCTTTCAGCAGCCCGGTATTTACACAGTCCCTGTCCAGTGGCGAATACGCGCCGCTTCAGGCGGAATGGAGCCGGTGCAGATAACCGTTGAGCCTATGGAAATTACATTGACCTTAGACCACCGTTTAAGCAGGGCNGTTCCCATAACTGCCGTTTTGCGCGGTCAAATCGAAGCGGGGCATATAATGACTTCATATTCCCTTGACCCGCCGCAGGTAATCATCGAAGGTCCTGCGCGCCTTATATCCGAAGTCTCTGAAATCTTCACTGAAGTAATTGATATTGACGGGCGGCGGGGAGACTTCTCGCTTGCCGCGGCTATCCTCCCCCCTGACCCGCTCACATTTGTCCGCGGAAGCGGGGTGAGTGAGTTTCGCGGGAACATAACGCAAGTGATACCTGTGCGGAATATCGCCAATGTTCCCATCGCCATTACAGGTCTTTCAGAAGAACTTTCAGGCGTTCTTGAAATCGCCTCCGCCACGCTTCGTCTTGAAGGTCAAAGCCAGGATACACTTAACCTTTTTTCGCCAACGCCCGGTTTTCTGCGTGTTGACGGCTCAGGCATTGACCAGCCAGGAATGTACATTTTAAGGGTTTTGACGGCTCAAACTGAAAACCTGCTTGTGCGCGTTGAACCGGAAGAAGTTATGATCTATGTCAGCCTGAATTATACCGAAAATTATTGAAGGGGAACTTTGATTGTGATTGCAGGCATTGGCATTGATGTGGTTCGTGTCGTGCGCTTTAAGCGCTGGAGAAAAACACCCGGACTCTTACAACGCTACTTCCACAGCGATGAACTTGAGGCTGTCTTAAAAAACGGAAGCAGCTCTGATCTTTCGCTGGCGGCAAGGTTTGCGGCAAAAGAGGCGTTTGGTAAAGCGCTGGGAACAGGGCTTTCAGGTATTACGCTTAAAGACATAATGGTAAAAAACNGGCACAACGGACAGCCTGAAATCCATGTTTTTGGCTCCGCATTAAAAGCCCTGAAANAAAGCGGAGCGGAGAAGATTCACATTTCACTTACGCANGAAAAAGATAATGCTATAGCGATGGTGGTNNTGGAAAAATGATGTACGAAGAACGTGAAGCAAAANTATCGTATCAGTCCAAAGAGGAATATGTCTGCCCGCTGTGCGAAACAAGCTTTCACCGCGAAGAACTTCATTCAGGCAAAGGGCGGCTTATCGCCGGAAAACTTACCGACGAACTGCACCGCTTGTATGAGCCGTCAATAAAATACGGCGAAGTGCATCCGCTTGTTTACTATGCGACGGTGTGTCCTGAATGCTGGTTTGCGTCCATGGACAAAGATGACTTTCATGAAATTCCTGAGACTGTCAGGGACATTGGTTTAAGCGACCGTAATAGACGCATGGAAGACACAAAGTTAATTTTCCCGGCAGCCGACTTTTTTCAACCCCGCGATCTCATTTCCGGTGCTGCCTCTTTATACCTGGTTATTCGCTGCTGCTCGTACTTTCCGCCCGGCTTTTCACCGACCATAAAACAAGGACTTTCTTCACTCAGGGCNGGCTGGCTTTTGGATGAACTGCACAGAAAGTTTCCTGANGAAAATTACGACTGGCTTTCAAAGCTCTTCAAAAGAAAAGCGCAGTATCTTTATAACGAAGCAATAAGGCGGGAACAAAACGGCAAGGAAGCGCTTTCCGCACTTAAGATTTTTGGTCCTGACACAGACAAAAACTACGGTTATGAAGGGGCGCTTTATCTTACCGCACTGCTTAAATACAAGTACGCGTTTCCAAACGACCAATCTCTGCGTTTNAACACCCTTGAAGAAGCAAAGCGGATTATTTCAAAAATCTTCGGTGTTGGAAAGTCTTCCAAAGCCAAACCAGGCCCTCTCCTTGAACACGCCCGAAACCTTTATGAAAACATCAACAAAGAACTGAACGAAACTGATGAGTGAAGAAGGCAAAATCCCGCTTCGCAACATCAGGCTTTTGCTTGCATACGACGGCACAGACTTTTCCGGCTGGCAAAGGCAGGCCGGAGCGCGAACGGTTCAAGGCACTGTGGAAGAAGCGCTTTTGCGCNTGCACAAAAAGCCTGTGCCGCTTACAGGCTCCGGCCGCACCGATTCAGGCGTTCACGCGGCAGGACANACGGCCAATTTTTTCTCTCACATTTCAAGTATGGAAGCAGCGCGCTTTGTTCCGGCGCTAAACGGCTTTCTCCCCCCTGACGTGCGGGTTTTGCAGGCACAGGAAGCGGCAATTGATTTTCATTCCCGCTTTGATGCGCGCCTTAGAACGTACCGCTATTTTTTTATAACCGGAAATCATGCCTTGCCCTGGGAACAGCGTTACGCATGGCATATACGCCGCAAGCCTGACATTCGCCTTTTGTCACGGTACTCGCAGCTTTTTAAAGGCGAAATGGACTGCAGCTCCTTCGCCGTTCCCTCAGATTCAAGCATTTCCCGCAGCCGCTACATTTCAAACGCCTGCTTCTTTATTGAAGGCAACCGCATGGTTTTTGAGATAAGCGCTAACGCTTTTTTGTGGCGTATGGTGCGCTCCATTGTCGGCACGCTGATGCACAGCGAAGAAAAGGGTTTGAGTTTGGAAGGGTTAAAAGATATTATTGACGGGCGCAATTACGCCCTGTCAGGTCCCACTGCCCCGCCTGAAGGTCTTTTTTTGTGGAAAATTAACTACTACAGGGATTGATTATGTGTGGAAAAGCAGTGTAAAAAATGTGCAAAAATCGTGCAAAAAAAGCAAAAAACCTATATCTTTTTTTTTATTTATTTGCTATTCTAATAGAGTATTGGGAGAGGTGAACTTGTAGATGCTTTTGGAAGTTTACATAAGGTTGCGGTCAATTACAAAATTTTCAACAATATGCGTGCGTTTTTTGCGAAAGCTTTTATAATGGAACCATTGGGAGTAAACAAAACAGCCAAAACTGCCGATAAGGTAAAGGGTATGAGTGTCCGATTCGGAGTTTTGCGCGTTATATTTGGAGCCCTGGCGTTCGCCGTTTTTCCCTTTACACTTTATGGAGAAGAGCGGATTCACGTTGTCCAACGGGGCGAAACTCTATTCTCCATTGCACGCTCGCAAGGGATGAGGGCGGAAGACCTGATGAGGCACAACGGGATAACTGACCCTTCGCGCCTTTTGGCAGGACAGCGCCTTAGAATCCCTTCAGACAGCGGTGGCTCAACCGTGCCGCTTGCNGNGCCGCAAGCGGCACAGCAGCAGGCGGCTGCGGTTCAGACTCACCGCATAGTGAGGGGCGAAACTCTCTTTGGTCTTGCCAGGCGTTTTTCGGTAACGGTGGACGCGCTTCGCAGGTTTAACAACCTAGCGGAAGGTCACGTGCTCCGAGAGGGGGAGCTTTTGCGGCTTCCGCCTGAGGCTGTAATACCGGGGGATGGAATTGCCGCGCAGGTTGTGCCGCAGATAATTCCGGCTAACCAGGTGAGGGCAGAAACGGCGCAAAGCGCGCGACTTGACACGCAGGTGATCTGGCCGATTGCCGCGCGGGAAGTGCGCATGATGACCGGCAAATTAAGCGGTGTGGTCATCACAGGGACACAAGCAGAACCTGTGAGGAGCCTTACACGGGGAACGGTTTTATCAGCCGGTCCTTACCGCGGATTTGGCATGGTCGTAATAATTCAAGTGGAAGGGGGATATTTGTACGTTTACGGCGGCAGTGAAAGTCTTTCAGTAAGAGAAGGCGATCTTGTTGGCCCGGGAACCGAGCTTGGCAGACTTGGTGTTGACGCTGCAACAAATGAGCCGAAATTGTTTTTCATGGTTTACCGAGGCAACGTTCCTGTCGACCCTGCCAGAGCCCCGCGGGGGTAAAACTGGCAAACAGGTAGTTTGTTTTTTAAAATGCAATTTAAAAATGTTAATTTTAAGATTGCTGATTTTGAAAACAGATTTTTAATTTAAAAAAATAAAAACCTTTTTTCGCCTCTGGCTTTTTGAAAAAAATATTAGTTTTTTAAAAGTGTCCGGCAACAGTTAAAGCTTTTTTACTCAAAGATTTAAAAACGGGGAGAATTCATGTTTAGAACCACAGCTAACGCATTTACTAAAGAACAGCTTTTGCTTATCTCCGAGGGGGGGACTGAATTGGATTTGCCATCAGGGAGAAGGCAGAAAAAACTTGCGCGGCAGGCAAAAAAAACAAAGGTAGTTAAAGAAACGGATCCATTGGCACTGTATTTTAAACAAATATCCAGATTTCCTCTTCTTACCGTGCAGGAAGAACAGGCAATTGGAGAAAGCATTGTCCAATTTCGCCAAAAACTAAAAAACCTTCAAACGCGNTACAACAACAAGAGCGAAAAAGACGAACCGTACATGACAAAACANAAAGAACTCACAGACTCGCTCATGCAGCATAAAAACCGCATGATAAACTCAAACTTGCGTCTTGTAGTTTCAATCGCAAAAAACTACCAGCACCGCGGGTTGTCGCTTCTTGACTTAATTGATGAAGGCAACATAGGGCTTATAGAAGCGGTGGAGCGTTTTGATTATACGCGGGGCTGCAGGTTTTCAACATACGGCACGTGGTGGATACGTCAGGCGATTATNAAAAGCATCGCTGATAAAGGCAGAGTGATTCGCATACCAATTCATATGCTTAACACCATAAAAAAGTGCTATTTTGCGGCGAAACAATTGACCCAGGATTTGGGAAGGGATCCAAGCAGCGAGGAGCTCTCTGATTTTCTGGATCTCCCCGTTTCCAAAGTAAACGAGATTGTCAAACTTTCCCAGGAAACAACAAGCCTTGACACAATCGTTGACGACGGAAATAACACGCGCCTTGCGGACTTAATCAGGGATGATACCCACAGAGAACCATTTGAAACGGTTTTTTCCATGAAGCTTCAGGAGACTTTAACGAGNATTCTTTCAAACTTGTCGGAGCGNGAAATGAAGATAATACAGCTNCGTTTCGGACTTACAGGTGAAAGCCCGCTTACGCTTGAAGAAACAGGCAGGCTTTTGGGAATTACGCGTGAGAGNGTAAGGCAGATTCAGGAAAAGGCTACGACAAAACTAAGAAATTACCAAGAGTTGCGTGAGTTGCGTCCCAACTAATGCTTTTCATACGCGCAAACTTGTGG
>WQRS01000045.1 GCA_009786615.1 Treponema sp.
GAAANNNNTTCTCCCGGCCCGATTAAGCCGCCCCTTCTTATTAGTTCGCCGTTTTCGACTGCAACATTCGCCGCAAAATCAAACATCGCCAAAGCAACAAGCCCGTCAGCAGCCTGCACAGCGCTGATAATAGCGCCGCTTTGCGCCCCAATGAAACCCGCGCACAATGCCGAAAAAAGAACGAGCCTGTCGGCTTTTAGGCTGTTTGCAACGCCCGCGCCGATACCTGCGCCCATGAGCAATTGAGCTGCAATTCCTGAAACCTGAAATGCGATGCCGAGGGGACTGCCGCCAATCCATCTGCCAATCTGGTTCATGATAGTGCCCGCAATCAGCGTTGCAAATAAGCCGAACGCCATCCCGCCTGAGGCTGTTATTAACCACCGCGACGTTAGTCTTTTTACAGTAGCCCACACGCGGCTTTCAGGATTTAATGAATCCGCTTTTCGGGTGCCTTGTTCGCCGGTTTGTCCGTTTAACATTTGAAGAATGTATCAGAATGGCAGCATGAATTACAAGGGCAGTTTTCAGAAATGCATTTGTGTCTTTGACTTGCCGCTCACACCCAACACGTTATTTCTTTTCCCATATCGTATGTGCCGCCGCAAGCAGCCTGTCATTTACATTGCTCCGCATTGTGTGCAGGCATATTTTTTGATCCATTTCGTTTCTATTGTAAACCCGTATTTTTTCACCGAAGGTTGCCTCTGAATAAAATTTCGCGTTGACTCTTTTTAACAAATAACTGTCCACGATTTCATCGGGCAATGATTGCATAAGCCAATGAAAATAGCGGATGTTGTTTACGTGATTGTTGCTGTCAATGTCTGATTTGTGAATGTCGTATTCCAGTTGATGCCCTCCATCGTNNATGATCGTTATTGCNTCCGCGGCGGTGTGATTGGAAACTTCACGGTTAATTCCCCATTTTGATTTTATGCTTTCCATNATGGGAATAGGTTTTCTTTTTGCAATATCATAAAATACCCACACGCCCATTGCCCGCCCAATGATGTTCCCGTTATCATCAAAAATAATATTTTCCCTGTGGCCTTTCACTACCGAGTATTTTGAAATCCATGTGCGAATAACAATAGTTTCTTTATATTTTGGATAACGAACCATATCCAGAATTCCTGAAATCAGCACCCATCCTATGTTTTGGCTTTCAAGGCTGTATAAACAATAGTCGATGTTGTAGCAATGTTCCGCCGCGGTTTCTTCCAACAATGTTAAAATAGTTGTAGGAGATGCTTCGCCATGTTTATTCATTTCAAAATATCTGAGTTGAAATTTTCTATCGAAATAGTTTTCCATAACAGCATCCTTATTTTTTTCGACACGAGTCGTATAAAAAAGTTGCGCCGCTGTGGGCGCGCAAAAAGCCATGAACCCCACTCCCCATTTTGTCATCTTTTTGTTACAATGCCTGAATGAAAATAATAAGCTGGAATGTCAACGGAATACGTGCTGTTGAGAAAAAAAACTTTGTTCCATGGATGCAAGCTGAAGATGCCGACATTGTGTGCCTTCAGGAAACGAAGGCGCGCCCTGAACAGCTCCCAAAAACGCTGCTTGAAATAACGGACGCAAAAGGCAAGCCATATCATACATGTTGGGCAAGCGCGAAAAAAGCAGGTTATTCAGGCGTTGCGATTTATTCCAAAAAGAAACCGGAGAATATACGATTTTTGGGCGTGGAGGAATTTGACGATGAGGGTAGGGTGATTCAGGCGGACTTCAAAGACCTTACCGTCATTTCCGCTTATTTTCCCAATTCGCAGGACGCCGGAAAGCGCCTTGATTACAAACTGCGTTTTTGTGACGCGATAATGGCGCTCTGTCAGGAGTACCGCGCGCAAAACCGAAACTTTCTCCTTTCAGGTGATTATAACATCGCTCACAAACCAATCGACCTTGCCCGCCCGGACAGCAATGAGGATAGCGCCGGTTATCTGCCTGAAGAGCGCGCATGGATGGACAGTTTTACTGAAGCAGGTTTTGTGGATACGTTCAGGCATTTTCACCCGGAAGAAATTGGGCATTATTCGTGGTGGTCGTACAGAGGAGGCGCTCGTGAGCGAAACGTTGGTTGGAGAATCGATTATCATTGCATGGCGAATGATTTTTTGAAAACGGTAAAGTCTTCGGTTATACGTCCTGAGGTGCTTGGATCAGATCATTGTCCGATTGAAATTACCATCAAATGAACAGCTTTGAGGGACACGAATGAAAATTAAGTACAACGCGCCGACAGTTCTGACATTCGCTTTTATCAGCGCCATAGTCCTCATCCTTTCGCAAACGCTGGCGCAATCTCTCACCGAGCGCTGGTTTTTGGTTCCCGGCCGTTACGGTTTTTCCTTTCAAGCCTGCGAAGCTGGATAACGCTTTTTACACACGTTCTCGGTCACGCCAACTGGCCGCATTTGGTTTCCAACTTCGCGTTCATTCTCCTCATCGGTCCAATCCTTGAAGAAGTGTACGGATCGTTTTCACTTTTTGTCATGATTGTAATCACAGCCGCAGTTACAGGAGCGCTTAACGTCATTTTCTTCACGTCAGGTCTTTTGGGAGCAAGCGGCGTAGTGTTCATGATGATACTGCTTGCGTCTTTCACCAATTTCAGCCGCGGCGAAATTCCGCTCACGTTTATTCTTGTTCTTCTATTATACCTGGGCAGGGAACTGTTTGAGTCCTTAACCGGCGGCACAGAAGACGCCAATATTTCGCATTTCGCGCACATCGTGGGCGGCTTTATAGGGAGCCTTTTCGGTTTTTTCAGGCGCGACCATTTGCCGCGTTAGCGCCGTAGAAATTTCACTTCTCTTCGATTACAATGTCCTTGTGAAAAAAGAGTTTCTTCCGTACGAGACAGTTCGCAACAACGCCTTAAAACTTGCCCACCGCATATACAACGACGGCTTTGTTCCTGATGTGATTTACGTTTCCCTGCGCGGCGGGGCGTATCTTGGCAACGTGATTAGCGAGTATTTTAAGCTCGTCCAGCGCCGCTCGCGGCCTGTGTATTACGCCGCGGTTGTGGCGCGTTCGTATACCGGTGTGCGCGAGGCAGGGGATGTGAAAGTGGAAGGCTGGACATACAGCCCCGATCATCTGCGTTCCGGTGACAAGGTGCTTTTGGTGGATGACATTTTTGACACAGGCAAAACCATAAACCACCTTGCAAACATTATCATGGACAAGTGGATTCCGCGTGAGCATCTGAAAATCGCCGTTCATGATTACAAGTATTTTTACGACAGGGAACGCCAGCTTGATGTTCAGCCGGATTACTGGTGCAGAAAGCACGATCTTTCGGTAAATGATGAGGATATGTGGATACATTACTCAAGCCACGAGCTGGTCGGTCTAAGCCTGGAAGAACTTGAAACGTACTACTACAAAGATGATGAAGAGTTAAAAGACGTTCTTAATGTGATGCACGAGGACAAATGAGCCTCTCATTTCTCTGCGGCATTGACGAAGCAGGACGCGGCCCGCTTGCAGGGCCAGTCTGCGCCGCCGCTGTCATTTTAGGCAGCGGCTTTCCTCATCAAGCACTTAATGACTCCAAAAGGCTCACCCCCCAAGTGCGGGACGAACTGAAAACACGCATAATAAGCGCCGCCGCCGCATGGGGCATAGGCTGGGCATCGGCATCTGAAATTGACGAAATCAACATACACAACGCAAGCCTGCTGGCAATGAAGCGCGCGTTTTTCGCCATGCAGGACGATTTCTCTCTTTCTGGCAGTATACGTGCGGTGGCTGACGGCAAGTTTTCACCGGACATTCCCGTTCCCTGTCAGGCTGTGGTCAAAGCCGACAGCCTTATCCCTGAAGTGATGGCCGCTTCAATACTTGCAAAAACCGCACGCGATCGCCTTATGGAATATTACGCTCTTTTTTACCCCGATTACGGCTATGCAAAACACAAAGGCTATCCCACAAAAGCCCATCGTGAGGCAATTTCCCGTTTTGGCCCTTCGCCTATTCAGCGGATGAGTTTCTCCCGCTCGCTTTTTGCCGAAACTGAATTGCTTTTATAGGCTGCCCGCTTTTCCGTAACATTTCTCACTTTACTCAAAGCAAATTGCACCCTCACGCAGTATGATCTGTATGAAAGCCAATCGCCGTGTTAAAGCAGGTTTACATTTTTCCCTTCCCTTAGTTGTCGTTTTCACGCTGATAGTTGCGTGCGAAAACCGCCCAACACAGCCGTTTTACCGCCCTGTTCTGCCTGATTTGCCGGCACACTGGCAGGAGATTCTTGGTGAGCCGCATTGGCGGCTTCAATGGATAGACCAGACAGGAATTTGGCTTGAGGCGAATCTTTCACCCGGGGAAACGCCTTACAGCATCGCGCTTATGCAGGAATGGACAACGCCTGTGCTTGCGTGGCCTTATTGGCCTGAGCGGGAACTGCCTGCAGGGCTTATGCGCCCAAGCGGCGCGCTTTTTCCCTGGGATTCCGGCGGCGGGAAAGTGGTTTTAAGCTGGGAAGGCGGCGTTGATGCTGTTTTCTGGAGGAAACTTGCCGCGGCTGACAGGGTGAGTGAAGCGGCGCAAGGGCGGCTTCCGTGGCACATGGACTGGCCGCGCTTTCGGGAACTTTTTGAAAGCTCAAGCGAAAATGCGAACGAAAACGCGCTTTCAAGCGTCCGCGAAGATCGATGGCGCGCCGACTGGCGAAACATTGCCGACAGAACCGTGCAATCAGGCTTTGACCGCCGCAGGATCGCCCCCAAAACTTTCAGCGAACTTGTAATTGATTATGATTCCGGTGACGTTTTCATAAACAGTTCCCCTTTCGCGCCTCCGCTTAAGCCTGATTCCGCCGAAAGGCAAAGCGGACTTCTTGTTCTTAGCGTTACTGATGTTCCTGACACATGGGTTTCAAAAACAAGCGTTATAAGGGCATCAACTTCCGGTTTTGTGCGGCAGTAACGGTGATTTTTTTATGTAAGTGGAAAATATCCGCAAAAATTACCGGTTTTGGGATTTTAAGCCTTTTATTTTTTGACTGATATACTATACTTTTTGTAGATACTATGAAAACAAAAATGATAATTTTTCTTTTTGCGGCACTTGCGCTTTTCGCATCCTGCCAGGCGCGAGAGGCGGAGGCTGTTTTTCAGCCTGAAGATGTTACTGCCGCCAGTTACGCCTGGCATACGATGGCGTTCCTTGAAACAGGCGAGAACCCAATCTGGTTTGAACTCTCGGAAGCTGGCCCCGTGCAAATTGGTTCCCCCGCCTCCGCAAGCCTGACNCCTTTCACACCCTGGCCGCACTCAAGGCATATTACAGGTATTATGCTGTGGGAAGGCTTTCTTGTCATGGCGGTAAACACAGACGGCTTTTTGGTGCTTGGACCCGCAATGCCTTCCGGCATTGCGGCGAGCGCGGCGGCAAGCGCTGCGACAAACGCGGCGGGAACGTTNGGGCAGCAAACGCCACGGCTCACTCAAACAGCGCTGCGCCGTGTTGCGGCTCCCGAATATGAACATTGGACACCATACACAATCGGATCGTTTTTTTTGTGGAGAGATCAACCGGCGGTTTTACTTTACCGCAACGACTTTTTTACAAGCCTTTACCCGGAATCGCCCCGCCTTCCGGTTTTTGCCCTTGATAAATCCATCTCTGTTCCCATCGGGGTTGAAGTTCCAGCGTTAAAGTACTTTCCCCCCGGTATAAACTGGGAGCCTGAAACACTTTGGCGCGGACACAGCGGCTATTGGTATTTTCGCATGAGGGAAAAAGGCGCTTTTCTTAACCGAACCGCCTATTTTCGCTCCCGTGACCTTGAACGGGGCGAGGGCGGGCGTATATCGCAAGGGCGCTGGCGGGATTCTGACATCCCCGAAAGCTACTGCGCCATGCCTCCAATGCTTGCAACTGCCCTAGATCTTGACCTAAACGGCGTTTCCTCCGCCCAACTTTTTGAAACATCCGGCGCTGCATCGTTTGTACTGCGGGCAATATCAACAGGCTTTGAAGGTGTTCGCTCTTTCCGTCTGACAGCCTCCGCCGAACAAACAACCCGGCTGTACGGTTTTTGCCGGGAAGACAAAGCGGTGGTTATAACAAATGATGGCAGGGGGCTTTACTCACACGACTCAGACAGCCGACAGTTTTCCCTTCCCGCCTTGCCTTCAGGTTTTGTCTACACAGGCATTGCCGCCTTGGGCGACATCATTCTTGCGACATGGGAGGAGCAACAGGGGGCAGGAATTGCGGCGGCAGGCTTCATGGTGAAGTCAGCTTTTTGGTAATAGATGCTATTAATTGATAAAGGAAAAAATTGATAAAAAAATCTTTTTTTTTGTTTTTTCCACTTGATCTTTTTTTTTGTTTCAGATATGCTTTACTTCCACGCCGGGTACTTGCGGCGCGAACCCGCTTGAGCGGGTCTAATTTATATTTCCTTGCGCAGCCTTGCGTGCAAAAACTTGCCGGCTTAAAGCTTGTGAAATTACAGAGAAAACGTGGATCGAAAGAACTATGCCGACAATTAACCAGTTGGTGCGCTTTGGAAGGAAGCAAGTTACCGTAAAAACAAAATCTCCAGCGCTCCGTTCGTGTCCCCAAAGAAGGGGTGTTTGCACGAGGGTAATGACCATTACCCCCAAAAAACCAAATTCGGCTCTCCGCAAGGTCGCCCGTGTGCGCCTTTCGCATGGCACTGAAGTAACTGCGTATATTCCAGGCATTGGTCACAACTTGCAGGAGCACTCCGTTGTTTTGGTTCGCGGTGGACGTGTAAAGGACTTGCCCGGTGTGCGCTATCATATCGTTCGCGGTGCAAAAGACACCTTGGGCGTAGCAGACCGCAAACGCGGACGCTCGAAATACGGCGCGAAACGCCCCAAGGCGTAATGAGGTAACTATGGGACGCAAGAAGAAAACTATCGACAGGGGAATTGCCCCCGATCCTAAATATAACAGTGTTGTTTTGTCAAAATTTGTCAATCGTATGATGTGGGAAGGCAAGCGTTCGGTATGTTTGCGCATCGTGCATGAGGCAATGAGCATATTGCAGAAGAAAGCCGACAGAGAGCCTTTGGAAGTGTTTCTTAAAGCCATTGACAACGTAAAGCCGGTGGTTGAAGTGAAATCCCGGAGGGTTGGCGGCGCGACATATCAGGTTCCTGTTGAGATTAGGGACTTGAGGCGGGAGGCGCTCGGAATGCGCTGGATTATAGCCGCTGCGCGCAACCGTTCAGGCCACGGCATGGAAGATCGCTTGGCAGCGGAGCTTTTGGACGCGTTTAATAATACCGGTACAGCCTTCAAAAAGAAGGAAGATACCCATAAAATGGCGGAAGCGAACAAAGCTTTTGCGCATTATCGCTGGTAGGGGCTTTACATTTTTTTGAAAGATTGATATTGTGCTTTATTATGAGGATTTAAAAAACCTCATTTTTTGATAACGGTTTTCCAAACCGATCATCAGGAGTCGATGAAGCAGGTGGAACCGGATGGTTGATTGCAAGAGGTTTTAGTCCTTTCGCTTATCTCTGTTCGCTTTAATCCCCCATACTTTGTCAGCGCTCACGCATTAAAGGCCTGCGTATGCAGGTTTAGCAGGTCCGGCGTCCCTTCGACGCAGGCTGCGGAAATATAATTTTGTGTGCCCAGGAGTAAGGAGGACACGAATGGCGAAGGATAAATTTAACCGGACCAAAATTCACATGAACGTCGGAACCATCGGTCACGTTGACCATGGTAAAACAACCCTTTCTGCCGCTATCACCCAGTATTGTGCAAAAAAATATGGTGATAAGGCCATGAAATTTGACGAAATTGACAATGCCCCGGAGGAAAAAGCCCGCGGTATTACTATCAATACGCGCCATCTTGAGTATCAGTCCGAGAAGAGGCACTATGCTCACATCGACTGCCCGGGACACGCCGACTACATCAAAAACATGATCACAGGTGCCGCCCAGATGGACGGTGCGGTTCTTGTTGTCTCCGCGCCTGACTCGGTCATGCCCCAGACAAGGGAACACATCATTCTCGCCCGTCAGGTAGGCGTTCCGAGTATGCTCGTTTTCCTNAACAAAATCGACCTTCTTGACGATCCTGACTTGGTCGAACTTGTAGAAGAAGAAGTGCGTGACGTGCTTACCGCCAATGGCTTCCCCGGCGACAAAACCCCCATCAT
>WQRS01000046.1 GCA_009786615.1 Treponema sp.
CTGCTTTTATCCTGCGGCGCTTGGACAGTGTGGGAAAATCCTTATCCCGGTCGTTTTGGTTTAAGCCGCGAAACGGCAAAAGTTATCCCCCCGCCGCCGCCGGAGGAACATCGCCTTGATCTCACCCATCTTAAGGCTTTCGCAATCGACAATGCATGGAGCGATGACCCTGATGACGCAATATCTTTAGAAACATCAGAAAACGGTGAAAACATTATTTGGGTTCACGTTGCGGATCCCGCTTCATCTGTTTTGCCGGGAAGTCCCGCTGATACAGANGCGCGGGGCAGAGGGGCAACTTTGTACTTGCCCGAAGGGGCTTTGCGGATGCTTGCTGAACAGACAACTTCCTGTTACTCACTTGGCGTGAGTTCGCCAATATCGCCCGCGCTTTCTTTTAAGGTAACATTAAACGCAAACACTACCATAAAAGGGACTGAAATTTTCCCTTCAACCGTTAATGTTACGCGCTTAACTTACGCTCATGCCGATGAACTCATCTCCGGTGCCAGCGGCTCATCCGAAGACGGGGATGTTTTGGCGGCGCTTTCAGCCATTGCCGAGCGTAATATCGAGCGGCGGCTGGATACGGGGGCGGTGATGATTGAGTTTCCGGAAACGCACATACAGGTAACGCGAAAAAATAGCGGGGAAAACTCTATACAGATAGACCGCATTCCCGCTTACCGCTCATCGGATGTGGTGCGGGAGTGTATGCTTTTAGCGGGAGAGGGAGCCGCAGGTTGGGCTTTACAGAGGCGGCTTGCGTTTCCCTACATCAGCCAGGAAGCGGGCGAACTTCCAGGGCAAAGGCTTTCTGGGCTTGCAGGCGCTTGGCAATTGCGTAAATGCATGAGACCGCGAAGCCTTTCGGCAAAGCCCGGCGTTCACTGGGGGCTTGGGCTGGATGAGTATACTCAAGTGACAAGCCCGCTGCGCCGCTACACCGACTTGCTTTGCCATCAGCAAATCCGCGCGTGGCTCGCCTGCAACAGCGCTTCCGCTCCGGCTGGAGCGGAAGCGCCATTAAGCGAGGAAGATGTATTGCTTCGCGCAAGCGCCGCCGAGGCTGCGGCAACGGCGACAAACCGGGCAGAACGGGCAACCCGCGCTCATTGGCTTGCCGTCTACCTTTTGGATAAGCTGTCAACTGAAAACCCGCTTTGGGACGCAATTATTTTGGATCGCAAAGGCAACAGGGCAACAGTTATAATTCCTGACCTGGGAATNGAGACACAGGTAAACGCGCGCGGNGCAGAAAAGCCAAACGATGCGGTTAAAGTAAAACTTTTGTCGGTTAAAATACCTGAAGCAGAGATTGCCTTTGCACTTGAATAATTTTAGTAAAAATNACGTCAAAGATAGGCAGGTTATTCAGAAATTATGCAGGATACATGATAAGGCATCTTGCGTTTTAAACATTTATTGACTATTATTTATACTAATGAGTGACTATCTTGATCCCAATAATGAAGAACTCTTAAAAGACTTCTTCGCAGAAGCCCAAATGCAGGTTGATACCCTTGAGCAAAACATTTTGGTTTTGGAGAACGAAGGGGCTAATAAGGATGCGGTAGACGAGATCTTTCGTGCTGCGCATACCTTGAAAGGCGGTTCAGCGACGGTGGAAATGATGGAACTCTCCCGTTTCACCCACATCGTTGAAGATGTGCTTGACGCAATCCGCTCCGATGTGCTTAGGATGAACGAGGATGTAGTTGACATTCTATTATCCGCCATCGACGTAATAAAAGAGATGCTTGAGCAGCGCATGAACGGGGCTGTTTATCAGGAAGACACCTCTGAAATCGCGGGCAAGCTCTCCGCCTTACTACCCGGAAAGGGTCATGCGGCGGCTCCCAAACCCGCGCCAAAGCCTGCTCCNAAGCCGGAGCCCGCTCCGGCACCTGNCGCGAAGGCTGCCGCTGNCACAAGCAGTTCAGGCTTGCGCCCGCTCACCGAAGATGAGTTACACGAACTGCATGATGCCGCTACCGCAGGACAGCCTGTTCTTAAAGTGTCTGTGGAATTTGATGAAGCCAGTCTTATGAACACGGTTGGCGGCATTCAAGTTTATGCGGTTCTTAAAGGAATTGGAACTGTTCTTAGAACACTGCCTGATTTTGAGCAGCTTTATGAAGANAACTTTTTCCCGGTGGTGGATTATTACATTGCTTCCGGCGAAAGCATTGAAGCTGTAAGAAAAGCTGTGGTAATTCCTGATGTATCTTTAAGCGCTGATATTAGCGCTATAGGGAAACCCGGTTCTGTCGATCATCCGCCTGTTCAGGCTCCCAAGCCTGCGCCGCAAGCGGTCAAGCCGGCAGCACAGCCTGCGCCAAAACCCGCACCTCAAGCGGCTCCCGCCGCGCCTGTGGCAAGCGCACCGGCGAGTGTTGCCGAGGCGGCACCTAAACCAGCCGCCGATGAACACGCCGCTTCAGGAAAAGCCGGCGCTCATCCGGCTACAGTTTCTGAAGACGCGAAAAAGGCCGGTAAGGAAGCCGGTTCCATACTGCGTGTGGACTCCAAGCGCATTGACGACTTGTTGAACCTTGTTTCAGAAACAGTCATCACAAAAGCCGCATTCAACCAGATAAGTACCCAATTCGGCTCNNTGCAGACAGAATTGCACTCGCTTGAAGGAATGTACCGGGAAAGAATTAAAAACCTGTTCGACAGCCTTCCCGGTTACCTTGACAGCATCCACGACGGAAAATCTGTCAAAGAGGTGCGCAAGGAAATTGGCGATGAATACGGGGATATTTTCGCGCTCTTTGACGGCTTTGAGGTATCGTTCAAAAATATCGTGGGCAAGTTCCGCTCCACTTCACAGAACCTGGGTCGCATAACAGGCGAACTCCAGGAAGGCGTCATGCGAATTCGGATGGTTCCCATCAGCCAAATCTTTGGTCGTTTCCCTCGGCTTGTGCGCGATCTTTCAAAGAGCCTTAACAAGAAAATAAATCTGGTAATCGAAGGTGAAGAAACCGAACTTGATAAGTCTGTTATCGAAGACCTTCTTGACCCGATAATGCACTCCGTCAGAAATTCGGTTGATCACGGCATTGAATCAACGGAAGCGCGAATTGCCGCCGGAAAGCCAGAGGAAGGCAAAGTTCTTCTGAAAGCCACCAACGAAGGCAACATGATTGTCATTGAGATATCTGATGACGGCAAGGGCATTGACGTGGATAGCGTGAAAGCAAAAGCTGTGGAGCGCGGTATTTTAAACCCGAACAAGATTCTCACCGATGTGGAAGCTTTTAACCTCATCTTTGAACCGGGCTTTTCCACTGCCAAGCAAATTACAGCGATTTCCGGACGCGGGGTCGGTTTGGACGTGGTGCGCCGCTCCATCGAAAAGCTTAACGGCACGGTAACAGTTACTTCGGAAAAAGGCAAAGGAACAAGGTTCCTTATCAAGCTGCCTCTAACGCTTGCAATTATTCAGGGACTTTTGGTGCGTGTTGGAAACGAGATTTACTCAATTCCCATCACATCGGTAATCGAAAGCTTGCGAATTAAACCTAATGATATACGCCTGATTGACAACAACGAAGTTTTCAACATCCGAAACGATGTTATCTCTCTGCTAAGACTCAACCGCCTTTTTGGGATACACAGCGAAGAACAGCAGGAATATTGCTTCATTGTTATAGTCGGAAACGCCGAGAAAAAAATGGGCTTCATGGTTGACAGCCTAATCGGTGAAGAAGATGTAGTTATTAAGCCCTTGCGGGATCAGTTTACCAATTCGCCGGGCATTGCCGGTGCTTCAATTTTGGGAGACGGCTCGGTGTCGCTCATTATTGATGTCGGGCAGCTCCTTGAATTGGGTCTTAAGAAAGAGATGGAAAACCGTCGAGCACGGGAAGTATCAAACAAGTGGTAAGCGGCGGTTGCCGCAAGAGTGAGGAATGCAAGCATGACAATTGTAAAAGATCTGGCTCAGGTTAATGCTGAACTCCAGGAACAAAAAGAGCGGGCGGATACGGTCGATTTCAAAATGGTTACGTTCTCCCTGGCCGGCAAGGACTACGGTGTGGACATCATGAACGTCAAGGAAATCGCGAAGGCGAACAAATTTACCTACGTTCCTAACTCGGCTTCTTTTGTCAGGGGAGTTTATAACCTCCGCGGTGATATTATCCCTGTTGTCGACCTCCGTATGTTTTTCCGTATGCCCGGGGAAAAGAAAAAAGACAACCTTGAAAATATGCTTATTCTTCGCATAGAAGAAAGGGTTTACGGCACGATTGTCGATAAAATCGACAAAGTTATTGGAATTGACTCTGAAAGCATTCAACCTCCGCACCCGATATTTGGTGATATAAACATTAAATTTATCAGCGGCGTTGTTGAAAAACAGGGAAATCTTTACATCATTTTGGACGTTTTGCGCATCTTTTCTCAAACCGAAGATGACAAGAAAAAACCTCGCGGCGTGGCAGTGGATTCAGGCAGCGCTGCAGGCGGTTACTTCACACCGCCGCCGTCTTCGGATGAGGATGCCGCACATGCGCAAAGAATGGCGGTTGCAGACTCAGCGCTTGACTTCATAAAAGAAAGNCTGCCNGCTTTGCGCAAGTTCTATCCGTCAAGCATAAACGATGAATGGGTAAGGCGGCGCTTTATAAGCTGGAGCGAAAGCCATTCCGGTGATGCATTGCAGCTTAAAGATACAGGGGAAGCGGATGAGTTTCTTTCTGATTTCATGTCTCCTGATTCAGGTACCTTCTGGCGCGAAAGTCATGCGGCACTGGTAAAAAGCATATTGCCAAATTCTCCTTCCAATGTTATAAATGTATGGAATATTGGGTGTGGAAGGGGCTATGAAACTTTTTCATTTGCGTGTATACTGAAGGCGCGGTATCCTGATGCCCGGATAAAAATATGGGCNAACGACAGCGATATTATGGCAATTTCACAGGCACCNAATTTGAACTTTGAGTATGAAGACGTGTCTGAGTTCTGTAGACCATATTTGGCCAGAGGTCGCAATGGATATTCCTTTAATCAGGAGGTCAAGGACTCGATTGTGTTCGAGTACCATGATATACTAAACGATAATCCCCTTCCGGATTTGGATATTATCCTTATTCGGGATGTTTTGTCCTTTTTCCAGGTGTCAGACCAGGAGGCTTGTTAAGAGCTTTGAGGAAAAGTTAAGACCCGGGGGGATGGTTATTGTTGGTAAGAATGAAGTTATGCCTGGCACAGCTTGGCAATTCGCGGGCAAGGAACCTGTTTCTGCGTTCGTACAGATATAATAGCGAGAGGTAAGGAGCACAACGGTATGAGAGTGGAATACATTAACCCATTCGTGGAGGCCTCGTTTAATGTTTTAAAAGAGGTGCTAGGGACAGAGTTGAAACGGGGGGATCTGTACCTTAAATCGGCAACAATGCAGATTATGGGCGTTGCCGCCATGGTCGGGCTTGCTGGCGATGTAGAAGGTAGAGTTCTCTTCGACATGAGCAAAGATACCGCTTTGGCAATTGCCAGCGGTATGAACGGCGAAGAGATGAAAGTCATGGACGACATGGTCAAGGCAACCATCACCGAGCTCGCCAATATGATTACCGCCCAAGCGGTAACAAAGCTCCACGACCTTGGTTTTAAGTTCGATCTTACCCCACCTGCCCTTTTCACAGGTGATAATATGGAAGTCTCCAACAATCTTGATGTGGAAGCGCTTATTGTTCCCATGGAGATTGGTCACGGCGGTAAAGATGGGAAGCTTGAAATTAACGTCGTCATTCGGGAACGGAATTAAGACACGAATTTTTAAAAACTTTTTTTGAAAATCAAAACCTGCGGTTTTTCGCCGCAGATTTTCAGGGCGGTTAGCTCAGTTGGTTTAGGTTGGCACTGTTTCTAATTCCTTATAGCTCAAGGGATTATGAGATGGAAAACTTGTAAAACAGTCTCGAATTTGGGGCGCGGTGATACTCCGGTGATACTTTTCGCAGGAGGTTGTCATGCGTAAACCAACGCTTTATAAACACAGGGGGAAGTGGTACGCTCGTTTTTGGATAGCGGAGGAAGGGAAGTACATATCCCGTTGTCTGGATGTGCGTGTTGAAGGAATAAGGGAGCGCCGCAGGGAGGCTGAAGATGCGGCTGACAAAATCGAAGTTACACTTCGCTCCACTGTTGCCCTTGCCGCCCCTACTGCCCTTCCATCTCCGCCCAAAGACTGTATATCATCCACACCGCTTTATGACTTCGCCGCTAGTTTTTGGCGGTTGGACAGCGAATACGTTAAAGAGAAAGCTTTACTTGAAAAAAAGCCTATTTCAAGACATTATCTTTTATCGAACAGACGGCTTGTTGAAACAAAAATAAAACCGTTCCCCGGATTTGAAGGCATTACAGTGGGCGGGCTTTCAAAAGTGATTATCCGCCAGTGGAAATTATGGTTAGCCGAACAGGGCTGTTCAGGTAAAAGTATCAACAACGCGCTTTTAGTCCTAAAAGTCCCCATCCGCCGCGCCTTTGACGATGATTTACTGTCTGTCAATCCTTTTGCGGGTGTGCGCCCAGCGCCACACAAAGAAAAAAAGCGCGGTGTACTTACCCCGTCAGAAATCAGGCGGCTTGTTAAAACACCTGTAAATAACCCGCACTCCCGCCTTGCCGTCTACTTATCGCTTTATTGTTCGATGCGGATGGGGGAAGTCCGGGGCTTGCAATGGGGGGATATATCTGACGGGATAATCCACATCCGGCACAACTGGCAAGAAGGCGAAGGGATTAAACCCTGCAAGTGCGGTTCGGAAGGTGACGTTCCCATGCCGCGCATAGTCGCTGACCTATTAAACAAGGTACACGCAACAGCACCGCTTACAGGTGAGAATGATTTTGTGATGTCGCAAAAGCCTTACAAACCGGCTTGCAGGGAAGTATTGTGGAAGGCTTTACGGACAGAGCTTGCTACCATCGGTATCACAGAGGAACAGCGGAAAGAGCGTAACATAGTCTACCACTCCCTGCGGCATAGTTTTGTTACCGCGTGTCGCATCGCGGGGTTTACTCCCTTCGAGACCATGACATTATCGCGGCACAAAGACCCTAAGATGCTTGAACGTTACACCCACGGGCAAGAGGCGCTTGAGGCACCGGATATAAAGCAAATGGGAAACAGGTTTGAGCGGTTTTTTCTGCCGGAAACGGAAGGCTAAAGCGCTTGATTTGCACTTGACACGTAGGCGCAAAACCGGCATTATGAAGATGCGCCTTTCGCTCAACCGGCGCGGCACAGCGTTTTTAGTTCCTTGCGATTTTCTCCACAAGGAGAATTAACATGGGACGCGGACAAGAACTGCACCAACTACCGAACCCCGACAATGTACCGGCGGGAGTCACTACAGGTTATCAAAGACAAAACAACAACATTTTCGCAATACAAACGGGGCTATGTACGATGGAACCGCACGACAACGGCGACTCTATCACAATCCCCTACGGCGGCGTGATAGAATTCAACGGCGTGATGTACGCTCTTGGTCAGACTGTTACCCTTCCCAAGCCAAACCCAAGTGTTGCTTATTGGGTAGCGGTTGCAAGCAGCGAAAATAATCCCGACTACGCGACATTCCTTTTGGTTACACGTCCGGGGCGATGGGTTCCTGCCAAGCAGGGAAGTTACAATTTGCGGGGACAGCGGACGATAGACTGGGTTTCTATGGGAGAGTTGGCACCCCCGCGTCCAACCGGTACAGCCTTTTCCCAATCGGTCAAGGGGACGGCTAATATCCGTCTGCAAAAAGGCTGGTATTATGTGGAATTACGCAGCGGACGCGGTGGCGGTGATGGTGAAAGAATTAATGGTGGAAAGGCAGACCAAGAACTGCAACATAACATTATTGTTTTCAGTCGAGGGGAAACGCACAGAATAAAAGTAGGAGGTTCTGGCGAGCCGGGACAGTCCGGAGGAAGAGGGCTTACGCCGCTCACATTTTGGATGCTGCCAGACATAGGGCACGGTGGCGGCGGTGGCGGTGGCGGTGGCGAGGAATCATACTTTGACTGCCACAGCACAGGTGCTGTACAGGGTGGTTACGGAGCTGACGGCAATTCAGCACAAAGAGCGTCAGGCGGACGCGGTGGTAGCGTTGGTCAGTCAGGGCGCAGCCCTGCCGTCTTCCCCACTGGC
>WQRS01000047.1 GCA_009786615.1 Treponema sp.
AAAAAGGAAAATAAATACCTATGTTGAAAGAACAAAGCTATAAAGGCGTTGAAAATAAATGCCGGCACAATCGTCCCCGCTATAGAACAGTAACATTGAGCGGGATTACACGCGTTGCCTTTTTCGTCCTTCCGATGCTTGTCGAACTTGTCCTCTTATTTGCATTAACTGTCTTTTTGAGAAACCGCTTTGAAATAGTTTACTCAATATTGCAGTGGGCTTCTTTTGCGGCAGTGGCGTATATCATCATTAAAAAAAATAATCCTTACGCTATAAAGTGGGTGATAATTATTCTTGCCCTGCCTGTGTACGGATTATTTTTGTATTTGGTTTTTGCACGTTCCGATATTATTGACGGCTTAAAAGGCGGCAGAAATAAAAGGCTGCATGTATCTATGGAATGGGGCGGAAACTTTTTGCGGAAAAATCAGCAGGTTTATGAAGACTTTAAACGCACTCACCCCGATAAGAAAAAAATTGCTGATTATCTTGGGCGCAAAGGGCAGCCCTTGTATGGCAACACTCGGTGCACGTATTATCCGTTGGGCGAATCGCAATTTGAAGCCATGCTTGCCGATATGGAAAAAGCAAAACACTTTATTTTTTTGGAATATTTTATTATCAGGCGCAGTGAGATTTGGGATCGGATTCAGGAGATTCTTGCGCGCAAGGCTTGTGAAAATGTTGAAGTGCGGGTGATGATGGATGATATTGGCAGCATTTTCTTCCCGCAAAAAATAGTGAAGGAGATGAAGAAAAGCGGTATTCAGGTTTTGCGCTTTAATAATGTGCATGGAATTTTTTCCCGCTATTATGTTAATTTTCGCAACCACCAAAAAATAGCCGTCATTGACGGGAATGTAGGATATACCGGGGGCGCAAATATCGGGGATGAATACGTAAACGCTTTTCCCAAGTTCGGGCATTGGAAAGACACAGCCATTCGCCTTGAAGGTGATTCGGTGTGGAGTTTGACAGTTTCCTTTTTGCAAATGTGGGATGGAGAGACAAAGGGGAGATCGGATTATGACGCATACCGTCCGACAGCGTCTTGCGAGGGAGAATCAGGTTTTTACCAGCCCTTCATGGACGGTCCTGTAGTTGGCGGTGATTATATTGCAAAAAATATTTACAAACTATTTATTTATCGCGCCAAAAAATATATTTATATAACAACACCTTACCTTGTTGTGGATGCAACAATGCTTGATGCATTACGTGTAGCTGCAAAGGGCGGAACGGATGTACGGATAATTGTTCCCAAGATATGGGATAAGTGGTATGTGCATACGGTGACTCTTTCAAATTATGAAGCCTTGCTGGAAGCCGGCGTGCGTATTTTTGAATACTCACCGGGATTTATTCACGCAAAGGCTATTATTAGCGATGATGAACACGCGGTCATCGGTACAATAAACATGGACTTTCGCAGTTACTACCTGCACTACGAAAACGGTGTGTGGATTTGCGGCGCTGACGCTATTGCCAGTATAAAAAAGGATATGGATGAGACGTTTGCCCAATGCAAGGAAAGAGATCTTCAAACGTGGCTGCAAAGACCCTGGCACGAGAAGTGCGTGCAGAAAGTTATGCGGCTTTTTGAAGTGGTACTTTAAGGAATCACTGATCAATTTCTACTTTTTGATCAGTGATTCCTTTAGTAATCACTGATCAATTCTACTTTTTTTTCAGTGATTCCTTAGGAATCACTGAAAAATAATACTTGCCGCCACTTCTTCCATTGTAAGCCCGTAGTACATATAACCGTAAACAGCCGCAGCGCCAAGCACAAGGCGGCCATAGTGGCGTGTTTCGGCAATCACGATGCTTTCAAGGAACAGGTCTATAGGAAGACCGCCGTCCGCTTGCTCCCTGTCTTCGTTAATCCAGCGCCGCACTCTGCCTTGCCCGCCGTTATACGCTTTTAGGGCAAGCAAAGTGCTTCCTTCCATTTGATTGCTTATAAGGTGGCGCATATAAAACGAACCGAGGTAAAGACTAACGCGCGGGTCGGTGAGGTTAATTCCTGTAGGGCTGCGAAGATCCGATCCGCCGGCTCTGATAATGCGACCGGCTATGTACTGCGCAGTGGTCGGCATGAACTGGGCAAGACCGACCGCGCCGGCGTGAGAAACGGCGCTATGACCAAAAAGGCTTTCGGTNCGGACAAGGCCGAACATCATTTCAGGGCGCAGACCGTTTTGAAGAGAATAACGCTCGATAATTTCACGGAAGGCGAGGGGATGCGAAAGGTAGGTGTCCGCCCTGCTGCGCCGCCAATACGGGCGCTGCGAATAGCGGAAGACAACACGNATTGATTCCATCCAGTCGCCGGCTGACGCAAGCGCTGCTGAAACCAAACGCAGTTCAGGAATTGAAAGCTTGTGTTCCAATGAGCGAATAAACGGCTGGGCAAAACCCGCAGCTCCGTGATCAAAAAACCCCAAAAGGAATTCCAATTCCCCGCCGTGTTGTACTTGCGCATTATAAACAGGTTCTGTCGCCGTAATAGGGGAGAAGTTCTCGCCAAGTTTCAGCGCAGCCATTGTCCGGTAATAAAAACTGCCGCTTGGCAGTTCAAACGCCACACGGAAAAAGCTCATCGCATTGCGCTCTGTTTCCAAAAATCCTTCCTGAACTGCCCTTCCAACGATATAGGCATATTGGGCAAGGGAGCCTGCCGGAATCAGTCCGCCTTCCGCGGCGTTTTCAAGGGCAAGAAAAACTTCAAGCAGCAAGTTCCACTGCCTGGCGGCTGTAAGCTGCTGTGCAAGGCGGTCAAGTACGCCTGAAAAAGCTGCCATCCTTGTCCATTTTGGCATGGTGTCAATAATGAGCATTGCAGCTTCATTTGCGTTACGCGTGACCGCATCGTTAAGAATGTACCAAAGGCTTGCATCAGCAAGAGCCGCTGTGGGGGCAATTTCAAACGCCTGCCAGAAAAGTTCTGCAGCCTGCGGCATACGCCCGCGCGCTCTCTCGATTCTGCCTGCGTAACGGAGGACGAGATACCTAATAGCGTTTACATTTTCACTTTCGAGGGTTTGAACAAAAGACAACAGTTCATCGTAATTTCCCTGCCCGCCGCCTGCACCAAAAAACCCGGGTAGCGTTTGCGTCTGCAAAAGGCTGTCCCACGCCAGAAAAAGATTTACCCCCTCCGCGCGTCTGGCAGGAACGTGCTGAAAAGCGTGAGCCAAAACTCCCATAACCGACGGGTGGCGGAAAAAGAGCAAGCCTCCGTCATCGAGTGCNGGGCTTAAGTTGTTTAGTGTCGCAAGGTTGCCTTGAGGAAAACGCCTTGAAGTGATTATGCCATATTCTTCGGGGGTTAAAAGATATTCAATGTAAAGTGCTTGCGTATATGCCCAGCGCCTTAAGTCGCCTGCCGGAAGACCAAACAAAAAGGCAACAAACTCTTGCCGCCGCGCCTCACTGATTTCCCAGCCGTCTTGCCACTGGGAAAAAAAGGCAAGCGAGCGAATCCAGTTATTGCTTGAATACTCGGCTAAAAGATGTGCCGCCTGATTAAAACTGTTTTCATCTTCGTTGTAAGCGGCAAGGCGGAAAAGAGACGCGGCATGAAGCAGGAGTGAGTGTTCGTTGAAACGCAAAGTATCAGCTGATATAAACTCAAGAAATTCTTTTACATAATGAGGTTCTGATGTTTCCAGTATGAGCGGTAAAAGCCTATTGCGGGCTTCCCTCTGTGTTGGCGGGGAAGGGCTTTCAAGCGCCGCCGAAAAAAGCAGCATCTGAATCCGCGTTGCGCCCCCGGAGGAACCACCATCTGAGCCGACCAAAAGCCCAGAGTAAAACGCCGCAGCAGGATGGATGCGCGAAAGTTCGCTCATCTCCGCTACCGCGTGCGAAAAGTCTTGCGGCAACTCAGCTTGTATTATAAAGTCTGAGTCGCCTGAATACAGCCGCGCCTGAACTTCACGTTCGTGCAATCCAAGTATCGGAGGGGATGTGCGGCAGGAAGAAACGGCAAGAACAGTAAAAATGAAAAGTACTAGGGCAAAGTTCCAAAAGACTTTCGCTTTTTTGTGGGGCATAAATCGTCAGCTCCTAAGCCTGCTTTGCAAGATTATTCTGCCAAAAACTTTGTCTTGCAACAGGTATTCTATACTATTGGACATAGTATACAACAACTGGCAGCATTGGATAGATACATGGGAAGCAGTACGGAAGTTTTGAAATTCATCGCATAGATAAAAAACTTACCATGTCAAAAATCTGTTTTAATAACGTTCCTCTTTGAACATCCTCGGTGACAAGCAAAGGAATACGTTTAAGTTCGCCGAAACTGTCAGAAACTATCAAGTTTCCCACCTTGCTTCCGGCATAAAGTGGCGCGATGAGTGGAGTCTGAACTGAAAACTTCCAGTTTATATCTTTACCCCGCGGTAAAGGAGCTGTAAACTCCAAAGGAGCGCCAAATTCTACAACGGCATAATCATCGCTGCCCATCAAAACGCGGACGCGCTGCAATTCATCCAACTCAAGACGCACCGTTGAATAACTGCTGAATGCCCACTCCAAAAGGTTCCGGCCGTCAGCCTCGCGAATTGAGCGCCCGCTGCGGGTTGCCGGAGCGCCAAGAATTACCGCGACAAAGCGGGTTCCGTTGCGCTCTGCTGTGAGGGAGGTGTTAAAACCCGATGCATAAATAAAGCCGGTTCTAAGCCCGTCAACGCCTTCGGTGGTGTGAAGCAGGCTGTTGCTGTTTCCCTGCCTTATGGTTCTTACTCTGCTCTGCGATGGATTTGTCATGTGCTCAAGTCTGGGGAAAGAAAAATACCGCACAGAATGAAAATCAGATAAACTTTCAGGCCACATTTGGATGTAGTTCCGAACAAAATACGCGAACTCTCTGGCTGTTGTCATATTGTATTCTGATATTCCTGACGGCTCAACAAAACGGGTTGAAGTAAGCCCCATCGCCTGCGCTTGCCCTGTCATCATTTCGGCGAACTCTTCCACTGATGGGGCAAGGTGCAGCGCGACAGCCACCGCCGCATCGTTACCGGAAGGAACAGCCAGCCCCAAAAGAAGCTCCTGGAAACTCACCTGCTGCCCGTAGGCTAAAAACATCAGCGAAGATCGGGGAGGCTGGTTTACTGCCCAGCTTTCTTGCGGTGGAATTATAATGTCTTCAAGAGCCGCTCTGCCTGCCGCAATTTCAGAAAAAGCCAGATGCATGGTCATCACTTTGGTAAGCGAAGCGGGTGGGATTTCTTTGTCCGGGTTTCTTAGAAAAACAAATGTCCCCGTGGCGGCATCCATTACAACCGCCGCGCGTGACCCTATCTCAGGCGGAGGAAGACGATCTTTCATTAATGCAAGAGGATCGGTCGAAGGAGAAAAAGCCGCAAATAAAAGAACAATCAAATAAAAACTGCCAAGTGTTAAAAGCACCACAGCCTTAACTCTGCGCCAGTTTACCTCTCCGCCCTTGGTGAAAATACCGTAGACCTTTTCCTTGACCTTCTTAAAAACCTTTTTTAAATATGTCATCAACTTGTTCCCTGTTCAATTTTTCTTGTAAAGGCTATTGAAAAATATTCTCTGCAACTTCCTCCATCGTCATCCCGTAATACAGGTAACCGTAGATTGCGGCGGCGCTTAAAACCAGCCGCCCATAGTGTCTGGTCTCAGGATACAGAATAGTTTCCAGGAACAGGTCTTTTGGCAAGCCGCCGTCGGGNCGCGCCCTGTCTTCGGCAAACCAACGCCGNACNCTGCCTTGCCCGCCATTGTAGGCAAGCAGCGCGAGCATCACACTTCCGCCCATTTGGTTTGTGATAAGGTGGCGCATATAAAACGAGCCCAAGTGAACGTTAACGCCGGGGTCGATGAGGTTAATGCCTGCCGGAGTGCGGTGGTCTGTTCCGCCGGCTCTGGCGATACGGCCGGCAATGTCCAGGGCGGTGGACGGCATCAGTTGCGCAAGCCCAACCGCGCCGGCGTGGGAAGCAACGGAAGCCGCAAAGTGGCTTTCTGTGCGGATGAGCGAGAACATCATTTCAGGACGAAGCCCCATCGCGTAAGCATATCGTTCAATTACTTCGCGGTATGGTCGGGGGTGGGAAAGGTAGAGATCCTCTCTTGTGATTTCAAAATCTTCCCGGCGCATATAACGGGCAATAAGGCGCAAGGATTCAGGATAATTTCCCGCTCCCGCTAAAGCCGCCGCGATGCTTCGCAGTTGGGGAACAGAAAACTCACTTTCACGCACCCTTATAAACGGCATCACAAAAGCTGCGGCGCCATTATCAAAAAAGCCTAAAATAAACTCATGCTCGCTTCCTGCGGCTGCCGGTTCATGAGTAAAGTGCGTGGCTGTTCCGCCCAGCGGAGAAAAGTTTTCGCCCAAGCTTAAAGCCGCCATTGTGCGGTAATAAAAAGTTCCTTCATGTTGGTTTTTTGCAAGACGCAGAAAAGCCTCAGCGCTCCGGTCTGCGGTAAAAAAACCTTCCTGAACCGCCCTGCCGACGATAAAGGCAAACTGCCCAAAAGATCCGCTTGGGCGGGTTCCGTTTGCGGCGCTGTTTTCAAGCGCGTGAAAAACTTCTAAAAGCGTATCCCACCGCCGCTGGCTTGTGAGATAACGCGAGAGTCTGTCAATGGCTCCGTTAAAAATAAACATGTCTGTCCACATAGGGATAGTGCGGATGAAAACTTCGGCGGCTGTAGAAGGGGAATGCATAACTGAGTTCATCGCAATGTACCAAAGGCAGGCATCAGCTTGAACGCTGTCAGGGGCGATTTCCAAGGCCCGCCAGAAAAAGTCAGTCGAGGCGGGAAGGCGGCCACGCGAACGTTCAATTCTGCCTGAATGGTGGAGCAGTAGATAACGGCGGGCATCTACGGCGTCGTTGTCCAGTGTGTGGACAAAAGCCTGCAATGCCTGGAAATCCTCGTTGCCGGATGCCGGTATGACTTGCGGCACGATGCCTGATTCCAGGATGTTAAGCCACGCGGCAAAAAGGTCTAATCCTTCCTGGCGCATCGGCGGGGTAAACTGATAAGCACGTGCCAAATCACCTATGAGTGAAGGGTGGCTAAAAAAGAGCAGTCCCCCGTCCTCAAGCGCCGGACGCAGGTTGTTTAAAGTTATTGCGTGGCTGATGGGGAAACGGCGGGAAGAAATAATTCCGCGCTCTTGGGGAGTTAAAAGCCCTTCGGCAGAAAGCGCTTGTGAATACGCCCAGCGCCTTAAATCGCCTGACGGCAAATGAAAGAGAAATGTGACGATTTCCTGTCTTTGAGCCTCGTTCATGGCATCGCCGATAACTTGCCACGAAGAAAAATGTGCAAGCGCTCTTTTCCAGTTGTTGTCTGTATTTGGCGGAAGAAGGCGCAGAACCTCTTCATAAAGTTCCAGGCGAAACAAGGAAGCTGCGCGCAGTTTTATAACATCTTCGCGCGAATTAAAACTTGCGGCTGACAAAAAGCTGTGGAAAGCCATTGTATCTTGAGTTTGGGGGTTTTCAAGCACCAGCGAAGCAAGGCGCGAAGCCGCTTCTCTTCTGGCAGGCGGGGAAGGACTGTCAAGCGTTGCTGAGAAAAGCAGTTTTTGCAGCCTTAAAGTTTGCTCTTGCGAAGCGCCGCTCTGCGTACCGGCAAGTAAACCCGCGTAAAAGGCAGCTGCCGGGTGTATGCGCGAAAGTTCGACAAGGCGATTTACCGCGCTAGGAAAGTTCGCCGGCAACTCCGCGTCGATGACAAAGGAAAGGTCACCCGATTTTAAGAATTCTGCCGCTTCCTCGCGGTGCAATCCCAAAACTCTGGATGTCCCGCAGGCGGTAAAAAAAAGCGCTGCGACGAATACGGCACAAAAAGTTCTAATTTCTTGGCGGAACACGAATTAAAGCCCCCGCTATAATAAAGTTTGGATTGGTTATATTGTTAAACCGCGCAATATGCGGGTAAAGAAACGGATCGCGGTAAAACGCCTCCGCAATTGCCCAAAGCGTGTCTCCCCACCTTATTCGGTACACAATACCGTCGGGGGGAATAAGCACGGGAACATCGAATGTCGCAACGGGTGGCGGCGGGCGTTCCTCCTGGGCCGGCGCGGGTACCGTCACGGGTGCCACAATTACGGGCGGGGGCGCCGGCGGCGGAGTTACGG
>WQRS01000048.1 GCA_009786615.1 Treponema sp.
CTTGTAAGAAATCTTTCTGACGGTGAAAAGCGTTTTACCCTTTTTGAAGTGCTTGATCACACGCAAACGTCTATGGGAAGGCGGCTTTTAAAAAGCAGGATATTGAGCCCTTTACGGCAGGAAGACCTTATAAACAGGCGCCTTAACATGGTGCAATTGTTTTACAGGGCGCAGGAAAAACTCAACAATATACGGGAACTGCTTGGGAAAACCCCCGATCTCCAGCGGCTTTCTTCCCGCCTTGCCCTTGACAAAGCGCACGGCAAGGACATGGCGGCTATTAAAAACGCCCTTGATTGTTTTGAACAAATTGAGACGCTGCTTACTCCGTCAGGCTTTTCTTTTGAGTCTTTTGAGGCTGCGGCGCTGGAAGAAAAAAGCATCACCGGTTTAATTAACCTAAAGGAATTGCTTGAAAACTCCATTGCCGAGGATCCTTCAGTTTTGTTGACTGAAGGGAACCTTATTAAAAGCGGTTACAGCGGCGAACTTGACGGCTTAAAAAAACTGCGCGACAGCGGCAGAAAGCTTTTGGAAGATTACCTTGAAGAGGAACGAAATATTACAGGTCTTTCTTCTTTGAAAATTAAATACAACAGGCTTATTGGATATTTTTTTGAAGTGCCAAACGCGCATCTTTCAAAAGTGCCTTCCCATTTCAGAAGGCGGCAGGGTTTGGCACAGGGCGAAAGATTTTCCACCGACCGCCTTGCCCAACTGGAGTCTGACATAAACGGCGCTTTGGATAAAATTGTTGAACTTGAAAAGGAACTTTTTTTGAAGGTGCGCAATCACGCGAAAGTGATGTTAAGCGAACTAACCTCCGCCGCGGTGCGTATCGCAGAAATTGACGTTGCCCAGTCTTTAGCAAAAGCCGCGACTGTGTACGCATGGCGGCGGGCGGAAATTGATAGTGAAAACCGCACCAGCATCGCCGAAGGCCGCCATCCGGTTGTTGAAGCGCATATACCCAGAGGGCTTTTTATTCCAAACGATCTGGAACTTGACGCAAGTGAAACGGCAGTTGACTGTGCAACCGGCGGTGAGGAGAAGGTTGCGTTTGCGCTGATAACAGGGCCGAACATGGCAGGCAAATCCACGTATCTGCGCCAGGCGGCTTTAATAACACTGATGGCGCAGGCAGGCAGTTTTGTTCCCGCCGCCGCCGCCCGTTTAGGAATTGTTGACCGGATTTATTGTAGAGTGGGCGCTTCGGATAACCTTGCGCGGGGTGAATCGACCTTTTTGGTGGAAATGAATGAGACAGCCTATATTTTGCACACCGCAACCGAAAAAAGCCTGGTAATCATGGACGAAGTCGGCAGAGGTACAGGAACAGAAGACGGCCTTTCTATAGCCCAGGCAGTTTGTGAGGAGTTACTGGAAAACATACGCTGCCGAACGCTTTTTGCAACCCACTACCGCGATCTTTCGCGCATTGAGCATCCGCGCAAGGCAAATCGCTGTATGGATGTGCAGGAGCGTGACGGAGAAATTGTGTTTTTGCGAAAACTGCGCGAAGGGCCTGCCGCCCAATCGTACGGGATTCACGTTGCGTCTTTGGCGGGATTAAGCGAGCGCGTAATTAAGCGGGCGGAAGAAATTATGAAGACTTTTTCCCTTGAGCCAACAACGCGGGGCAAAATACTTGCGCAAAAAACTTCCGCCATCTTTTCGCCGCCGGCGCAAAACGAATGGGAAGCAAAAATAATCAATGAGCTTAAAAACNCNGAAGGCGATGAACTGTCGCCGCTTGAAGCGTTAAACCTTATTCACCGCTGGAAAAAGCTCCTTGAAAGCAAGGCTTCTTCAAAATCGCCAAAACTTTCAAAGCGTCAAGGTGAAGGGGGAAAAGCCGAAGATTCTTCGCTTTTTGACTTTTTGTCCGATTGACGCGATAGTGCCCTGTCGATAAAATCACTCCCAGCGTTTGCGGTTGCATATTCGCAGGCGGTAAAGCGGGGAGTTTCATGTTTGTATTAAAATTCGGCGGCAGTTCGGTTGGAACTCATGCCGCAATAGAAAACGTCGTAAGGATTTTGAAAGACCCCAGGCGGCACAAAAAAGTCGCTTTGGTTGTTGTTTCAGCTTTTTCAGGCGTCACTGACGGGCTTATCGAAATGAGCCGCCTTGCCTCGCACGGGGATTCTTCGTACATGGAAGCGGCGCTGGCTTTGAAAAAGCGGCACGAGGAAGCCGCCGAATACTTCCTGACAGGCGACTCTTTAACTCTTGCGATGCAAACGATAAAGACACATTACGATGAACTGCTCCGCGTTCTTGACGGAGTTTCTGTATTGCGCGAGTTTTCCCCCCGAAGCCGCGATTTGGTGATGAGCTTCGGCGAGCGCTTTTCCGCTTCGCTTATCGCCCCGATTTTGAGTTCTCANGGGCTTCCTGCCATTTACCTTGACAGCCGTCTGGTTGTTAAAACAGACGACCAATTCGGCAAGGCGGCAGTCAGCGAAGGCGAAACCTTCAAGCAAATCTTATCGTGGTTTGAAACAACAGCGGGAGTCAAAGACCGCAGCGTTCTGCCGGTCGCAACAGGCTTTATAGGCTCGGCTCCGGACGGATCAACGACAACACTTGGCAGGGGAGGATCCGATCTCTCCGTGGCGGTTTTTGGCGCGGCGCTGGATGTTGAAGAAATCGAGATATGGACNGATGTTGACGGAATACTTACCACCGATCCGCGCCATGTGAAAAACGCCTTTCCNATAAAAAGCATTTCTTATGAAGAGGCAATGGAACTTTCCCATTTCGGCGCGAAAGTCATTTATCCGCCCACCATCAAACCGGCTTTGGCAAAGGGCATTCCCATACGGATTAAAAACACCTTTAATCCTGAAAGCGAAGGAACGCTCATCGTCAACAAAGCCGATCAAAGCCCGTACCCCATACGCGGCATTTCTTCCATGAGCCATGTAGCGCTAGTAAGGGTGCAAGGCTCTGCTATGGTNGGAGCCACCGGTTTTTCTTCCCGTCTTTTCGGAGCCCTCGCCCAGCGCAAAATAAGCGTGATTCTTATAACGCAGAGTTCCAGTGAGTATTCCATCTGCCTTGCCGTTCTTCCATCTGATGTGAGCGGTGCCGAACAGGCAATTTATGANGAGTTCGCNAAAGAAATAGCACAGGGAGTTATTGATCCGCCTGCGACAGAGAAAAATCTTTCAATTGTCGCNGTTGTTGGTTCAAAAATGAAAAGNACCCCNGGTGTTTCAGGCAAGGTTTTCCACGCGCTTGGCAGGAACGGCATCAATATCGTTGCAATTTCGCAAGGTTCTTCAGAGATTAATATTTCGGCGGTAATTTCGTTTCAGGACGAAGGCAAAGCGTTAAACGCAATACACGAGGCATTTTTCCATTCGCGGGTTCGGTCGCTTAACCTTTTCCTAATCGGCACCGGGCATATCGGAAATACGCTTCTGGAACAGATTGCAAAGCAGCAGCAAAACCTTGAGGTAAACCATAAAATCCGTATTAACCTGATTGCCGCCGCCGATTCGCGCCGCGCGATTTTTTGCCAGCAAGGGCTTGCCCCGGCTACGGTGAAAGAGATGCTTAAATCCGAACGCTCCGCCGCCGAACTTGGCGTTGAAGAAATTTCTCCGTTAAGCCTTCCGGCCTTCATCGAGAAAATGAAGGCGATGAACCTTCCTAATTCCGCTTTCTGCGATTGCACGGCAAATGATGATGTTTCCTCGATTTANGAGCCGATTCTCAGAGCGTCAATTCCTGTAATAACGCCAAACAAGCGTTCCAACTCGTTGTCTTTTGAGTACTACAAAACTCTGCGCGAGATTTCGCAGGGCAGGGGAGTTCCGTACCTTTACGAAACCACCGTTTGCGCAGGACTTCCGGTCATTTCCACGATACGNGATTTGAACTTGGCAGGCGATAAGGTGCGGCGCATTGAGGCTGTCCTTTCAGGAACGCTTAGCTTTATTTTTAACAACTTTGACGGAAGTAAGCCGTTTTCCGCCCTTGTAAAGGACGCGAAGGCAAGGGGTTACACAGAGCCTGATCCGCGCGATGACCTTAACGCCAAAGACGCGGCGCGCAAGGCGCTTATCCTTGCGCGGGAATGCGGGATGCAGCTTGAGTTCCCGGATGTGCAGATTGACCCGATTATACCCGCCGCCTGCTTCCATGCCGAAACGGTACAGGCGTTTTTTGATGAGCTTCAAAGATGTGACGACGACTTTGAATCGCGGCGGAAGAAAGCCGCTGATGAAGGTAAGGCACTGCGTTATGTGGCGGTTATTGAGGATGACTCGGTAAAACTTTCACTTAAAGANGAGCCTTTGGACAGCCCCTTTTTGACGCTCAAGGACGCGGATAATATTGTTGTAATCACCACCGACCGCTATTCCGCTTTGCCTATTGTGATTAAGGGTCCNGGNGCCGGTGCTCAAGTAACCGCAGGCGGTGTTTTTGCGGACATCATAAGAATTGCCAGGCCGCTGGTATAAAGTGAAGGTTATTATGCCGCTTGCAAACGCGATTAACGAGGCTCTTTCTTCCCAGGAAAATATACGCAGGCTTTTTGAAGAAGGGGCAATGCTTAAAAAGCAGTACGGAGCCGCCAATGTTTTCGATTTTTCCATAGGAAACCCTGATGTACCCCCGCCACCTGATTTTTACCGGGTTTTGGCAGAGATTGCGGCAGAAAACAAAGATGGCATACATGGTTATATGCCTAATGCGGGTTTTGCCGATGTCCGCGCGATTTTGGCAAAAAGAATATCAGAGGAACAGCGCATAACCGTTGACGCTTCCTGCGTTGCCATGTGCTGCGGCGCTGCAGGCGGGCTTAATGTGCTTTTTAAGTCTATCTTAAACCCGCATGATGAAATAATCGTTTCCCGCCCTTACTTTATGGAATACCGCCCGTATGCGGCAAATTACAGCGGCAGCATAATTGAAGCGGATTCGCTTCCTGATTTTGGTCTTGATGTCAACGCGATTGCCGCTAAGCTTTCCCCAAAAACCGCCGCCGTAATTGTAAACTCCCCGCATAATCCCACNGGGCGGATATATCCGAAGGAGNCTCTTGCCGCTTTGTCGCAAGCGCTTTCTGAACACGGGAAAAAATGCGGGCGTTATCCGTATCTTATTTTTGATGAGCCATACCGCGAGATAACTTATGACGGTATTGAAACTCCGCCTGTTCTAAACCTTTATCCGCAATCTGTNGTTGTAAACTCCTACTCAAAAAGCCTTTCCCTTCCCGGAGAGCGCATTGGCTACATAGCCTTAAGCCCGCTTATGGACTGCAAAGATGAGTTGATGGACGCCATAATTTATTGCACCAGAGTTTTGGGCTTTATGAACGCGCCGGCTATTATGCAGAGGGCTATAGCGGGACTTGTACACGCAAAAGTGGACGTGAGCATATACGAACGCAGACGTAACTTNTTCACNGCAATTCTTGATGACTGCGGAATAAGCTACGCAAGACCTGACGGAGCNTTTTACCTTTTTTGCAAGGTTCCCGNGCGCGTTTCATCCGGTGAGACAAGTGATACCGCTTTTTGTGATCACTTAAACAAACACCGCATTTTAAGTGTTCCGGGTTCCTTGTTTGCCTTCCCAGGCTGGCTGCGTTTCGCGTATTGTGTGGATGAAACAATCATCAAAGCATCGGCGGCCGCGTTTAAGAGCGCTTTGCAGGAGTGGAACATGTAAAAAATGGTAACCGCGTGATAGCGGCGGTGTTTTAGACCTTAAACCGCGAAACAGCCTGCACGAGCGATTCGATATTTTCCCGTGTTCTGCCGGTAAGGTCGTTGACAGTGTTCACCGCGTGGTTTACCTGCTCAGCCCCGGCGGACATCTCGTTCATGCCAATAGTGATCTCCTGCGTAACCTTTTCAAGGTTTTTGCTCTCATGTATAACTTCTTTTGCCCCGCCAAGCATTTCATGTGAAGCTAAGTTTACCTGCCGGGTTATTTCGTTTACATTGCTTACAGCTTGAAGGATTTGCCTGTTGCCTGTCCCCTGTTCTTCCATGGAATGACGGATGTTTGACTCTTGTTCGGCAACAGTCTTTACGCTTGAATCAATAGAAGCAAACCCGGTCAACACATTGTCGGTCGAACTGGTGATCTTATCGATGGCTCCTTTCATTTTCTTTAAAACACTTCCGATAATCTTGGACTGTTCACCGGAAGATTCAGCCAACTTGCGTATTTCATCGGCGACAACAGCAAAGCCCTTGCCCGCGTCCCCCGCATGCGCGGCCTCTATAGCCGCGTTCATCGAAAGAAGGTTTGTCTGGCTTGCGATATTCTCCATAACTGAGTTAATTTCCAGCAAGCTCTCTGATTCGCGGGATATTTCCTGAATGTCCTCCGCTACGCCACGCAAGCCGCCTCGCCCAACATCCGAGGCTGTCATCAGCGCATCTACATTTTTGCCGTTTTTTATGAGTGTCTCGGTAACTGATAGAGTATTGGCTACCATCTGTTCGATGGCGGATGAGCCCTGAGTGATATTGCTGGATTGGTGTTCAACGTGGTCATTTAGTTTGTTGATGTTTTCAATGACCTGCTCCATTGTCGAATTGGTCTGGGTGACGCTGGCGCTTTGGCTCATGATACGGTCTTTGATACTTTTGATATTTGCCGCAATCTGATTCATGGCGGCGGCTGTTTCTGTCATATTGACGGCGAGCTCGTTGCCTATGTCGGCCAGATCTCCTGAGCGCTTTTTGATCGCTATGATCATTTGCCTAAGCTCTTCCATCGTCAGATTGAAGGAGCGTGATGCTCTTGCGATTTCATCGCTGCCCGTCTCCGGAAGCCTTTTTGTCAAATCGCCCTTTGCGCTTTGGTCAAGAGTTCTTGTCAATAACGAAATAGGCTTCACCATTCGCATGATAAACAGAAGCATTACAGCAGCGACCAGCAGAAGGCTTGTAACGCCTATGAAAAGCAGATTCCGTTGCACCGCGTTGGTGGCGGCGATCGTACGCGCATTAGAGAAGCCCACGAAGAACATACCTACGGGGTTGCCGGCGAGGTTGAACAGCGGCATATAGTACGCGTGATGAGGTTCCCCTAACAACATCACCTCTTCTATCAATGGTCGTCCCTGTCGCAAAACTTCCTCAATAACACTTGCATCCGCTTCAGTGCCAACGGCGCGTTCCCCTTCCGCAGTCAAAAGCGTGGTCGCAAGCCGCGTACTTCCGGCCGCACCGCCAAAGATGGTCACCTCAGCTCCGAATATCCACGCGAAATGATCCACAAACTCTTCGGTATGCAGGAAGATAAGTGATGTCATCGTGCCAATAATTTCGCCGCCGTACCATATCGGCGCGGTAGTGTTCAGTCCCATAGGCATGGTTACCGTAGAAGAATACGATGTTGTGGTTTCCCCGCGCAAAGCCGCAGCACCTGCCGCGCTGCCATCGTGATCGCCGTAAAACTCAAGGTCGTGCAGCCGCAGGACGATAAACCCTTCCGCATCCCGCACAACGAAACTGTCCACACCCATGTCCACAGCGATAATTTGCAGGTATTCAACCATTGCCTGCCTTGAGTAAGCCCTTGCTTGCTGATTTGTGTTCCAATCCGTCAAATTCATCACAACTGTGTAGTTGGCGGCTACAGATATGGCTATCATCCATGTTTGATCCTCAAGATTGCCAAGCTGCGCTTCCGCGATGCTGGATGCCATAATGATGCGCTCATGGGTGAGGTAACCGGCAAGATCTGTCACGGATACCGAGACATACACGACAATGAAAGCGACTGTGATTACCAGCAAACCAACGACAGGTACAATGAGCTTTCCCTTTAAACTTTTAAACATTTTTGCCTCCTATTAAATAAAAAATTAAATAAAAACTGTTTCATTTTGATGTTGAATGATTACTGTATTTATAAAAAATCCCGCCGCCGGAAATTGGCAAACAGGTTTTGTATCAGAAAGAAAGATAAAAAAACAAAAATTTATACAAAAAAAGTGATTGACAAAAATTGCAATTCGGGCTAAAATATTTGCGTTGCGTTGCGTTGCGTTGCGTTGCGTTGCGTTGCGTTGCGTTGCGTTGCGTTGCGTTGCGTTGCGTTGCGTTGCGTTGCGTTGCGTTGC
>WQRS01000049.1 GCA_009786615.1 Treponema sp.
CTGGATGTGTATCAAAATATAAACTTAAACGATCTTTATTCGGGAGCTTTTTTTGACCAAGCCGGAGGAAGCGCGTTTGCGATAAAACCCGCGCAAAGTATTTTAATGGGCCTGGAAAAAGAGCCGTGGTTTTCACGTTATCTTTCCAAAGAAGAGTTGAAGGAAAGCGGCTATGAGAACAAGGCGCTTTTCGGCATTGCAGCGAAGGCGGGCTTTTGTTTTACCGATGGTATCGGTTACAAAGGGAATCATGGTTANCCATCTGATTATGAGAACTATCAGGTGTTTTACGCGGTGAAAGGCAAAAACTTTACAAAAGGGAATACACAACCGTGGTTAAAAAAACGCATAACGGATGTCACAGCGATAATCGCCAGAGAATTGGAGCTTGACATGGATATACTTGCCGAGTACGGTGTACGATAGGTTGGGACTAAGTAGAGTCTGTCTATAATTTAGACACATTGTAGACAGACTCTCGTAAAGCAAAAAGGAGCGGCCCTTGAAAAATTTCACCAAAGAAGAACGCAGTTGGATAATGTACGACTGGGCGAATTCGGCTTTTGCCACGATTATGCTGGCCGCAATATTCCCGGTGTTTTTTGTCGGTATAGCCGGCGGGGAAGGCAGCCCNGGCAGCGTGTGGTGGGCAAGAGGAGTAGCCACAGCCAGATTAATACTGGGCGTCGCCGCCCCGATAATCGGAGCCATAATCGCATACAAAGGTTATAAAATGCGGCTGTTCATCACGTTTATATCTCTTGGCATTTTGTTTCATTTTTTCGTTGCCGTCCAAGCCACCTGGCAAATGCTGCTTTTAGGTTATATCCTTGCCAACATATTCTGGTCAGCTTCCAATATCATTTACGACAGTTATCTCCCCGATGTAACAACCAAGGATCGCATGGATAAGGTGAGCGCTTGGGGTTTTGGCATGGGTTATATTGGCGGAAGCACCATTCCGTTTTTGATAAGTATTTTGTTAATCATGTTCGGGCAGCACTTTCCCACGCCCATTGACGAGCCCACAGCCGTACGCATTTCCATTGTGATGACTGCGGTGTGGTGGGGTGTTTTCTCAATTCCAATGATACGTAATGTGAGCCACAAATACGGCGTGGATGTGCCGCAAAAAGGAATGATAACTGAAACCCTTAAAAAAACACTTGCCACTGCAAAAAAAATCGTGAAAAACAAAAGTCTCTTCATCTTCATCATCGCCTTTTTCTTTTACATTGACGGCGTGGGCACGGTTATCGCAATGGCAACGGCTTACGGGACTGAACTGGGGCTGGGAGCCACAGGGATGATTGTCGCGCTGTTTGTCATGCAGTTAGTGGCAATGCCCTTGACAATTCTGTTTGGCAAACTTGCCGACTCATTTAATTCCATCAACATTATCATTGGCGCAATATGCATTTACCTTGTTATTTGCTTAACGGGATTTGTAATGGGCTTTGGTTTGGAAGGATACGTTCCGGCGATTGTGGAAAACGGCGTAATCATCAGTGAAGGCAGTGCCGGGCGTTGGTTTGGCGCGAATGTGGCAATCGCTATTTTCTGGGCTTTGGCGGTTATGGTGGGCACAGTCCAAGGCGGGATACAGGCAACTTCCCGCGCTGTTTACGCCAGATTGATACCGCCGGAACACTCTGGTGAATACTTTGGCTTTTTTGAAATCTTCGGGCGCTTCGCCGCCATTCTGGGTCCGTTCCTGTACGCCACTATACTCACCATAACAGGAAGACCGCCGTTCGCCATACTTTCAATCATGTTTGTGTTCTTGGTAGGATTAACGATACTGCTTATCGGCAAGAAACATTTGCAGCTGAGACCGGCAAAAGAAATTCGCAATGAAACGTAAGGAAAACAATCTGCTGTCAAAAATCAAGCGGAAACTTTCAGGCGGCGGCGGGGCTTCTGTTGCCGTAGCCGGAGGGGAAAACCCAAGCGGCGAAAAAACGCTGAACCTTGCGGTGATAAAAAAAGATGCTGAAGACCATTACCGGAACGGCGATTTTTATTGCTCGGAAGCGATAGTGTACGTTATTCGCAAGCACATTGATCCTGCAATGCCGCCTGAGGCTGTCAGTATGTCTTCAGGCTTTCCGGTTGGGGTGGGCGGATCCCTTTGTATTTGCGGGGCAATATCCGGCGGCATAATGTGTTTCGGGTACTTCTTTGGACGCTCACAGCCGAAAGACAAAAAAAGCGTTAATAAAACAATGGCGCTTTCAAAGGANCTTTACGATTACTTTGTCTTAAACCACAAATTTNTCTGCTGCAAGATTTTNACNAAGGGCATGAAAATGGGTTCAGCCGAGCATATGAAGCANTGCNTTTCGTTCACAGGCGAAATTGCGGNAAAAACCGCTGAAATTATCGGGCGNGANTTGGGATTGCGTTTTACCGCGANTCAAGCAGAATCGTAACCGGGCCGTCGTTGGTATAACTGACATCCATGTGCGCCTGAAAAACTCCCGCTTGGCAGTCAAGCCCATGCTCGCGGATTTTTTGCATAAAGCGNTCGTACAGAGCGTTTGCCTTTTCAGGGGAGGCGGCGGATCCGTAAAACGGTCTTCTGCCTTTGCGGGCATCGGCAAACAGCGTAAACTGCGAGACTGCCAAAACACCTCCGCCCTCCCCTGCCCCGCCGCCTGAGCCAACTATGTCCAAAAGCGAAAGGTTCATTTTCCCGTTGCCGTCTGAGAATATCCTCATGTTGGAAATTTTTTCGGCAAGCCAGTCAGAGTCTTTTTCACAGTCATCTTCGGCAACGCCCAAATAAACCAAAAGCCCCCAGCCTATTGCCCCGGTAACTTTTCCGTCAACAGTCACAGAAGCGTTTTTCACCCGTTGAATCACTGATTTCATTTTACTCGTATTACCTTATCAATTCCAAAACGCGCCCATCATGCCGGCTTGATTTATGGACACTCCCTGTATCCGAATCGACCCTTGGGAAACCGGAACCACCCGCCCAAGAATTTCCACAGGGAACTCAGGCGTTATCGGTATCGCAAAAGCGTAGTCAACACGCACAATTCCTTCCACAATTCGCCGCTCATCATAATAGCCAACAAGCAAATCAAAAGAAGTCCAGTTCATTTGCGCATCAAGGTTGCTCGCCATTCCCCGCCAGATAATATGAATGTCGCTGAAAAGCAGCGGCTCCTGCATGACCTCGCCTAAAGTGAAACGATCCTGCAAAGTGTCAAAACCCGGAGCTTCCATATACGTTATAAGCAGGCGCGCCCTGTTTTTTACAGGCTCCGATGCGTTTGAGTTCAAGATGCGGTTAAGCGGAATGCGCGCCGCATCATCGCGGTATTCCAAAAAAAGCCTTCGGGCTTCCTCGTAATTGGAGAGCACTTCACTTGCCGTAAGCGTGAAGCGGTAACCGTCCCCTGCCTGAAGCGGAGAGCGGCGCTCTTCTGCGGTGAGCATAAAGGCGGCAGGAATGGGTCTTAAGTTTTGGGGCGACGGAGTGAAAAGGATACCCGTTTGCGCGCCCAGCCCCAAAAGGAGTATTATGCTCGCCGCCGCAGCTGTAATGCTTATAGCCGCTGTCTGGCGCGAGACAGCCGCGCGGGGGAAAGGCGGGAAAAGCGTGTGAAGGCGGCCTGATTCAATCCACGCTGAAATTTCGTCACTTGAAGGATACCGCCTTATTACTTTTAACGCGCGTTTGGCGATGCTGTTTGCCGCGTCAATGGAGAGAATCTCAAGGTACAAATCAACGGCTTTGTCGGTGTCGCCGTGGTTAAGATACAAAGCGGCAAGCCCCAACAGTGCGTTCGGATCGCCTGATTTCCGCTGTTCCACCGCCAAACGAAAATATGTCAGCGCCACGCCGAAGATATTAGAGCGAAGGTATGAAAGGCCAAGCAGATAATAGTAGGTAAAAGAACCGTAATATCTGTTCGCTTCCACTTCAAGAATACGTATCGCCGCATCGTAATTCTTTCTTCTGGCAAGGCGTACGGCTTTTGTTAATATCGCATCCAGCTTTTGCACTCTCACTCCACTATGATAATATTTCGGCATCGCTCTTGTAAAGAGCCGATTTCCAAAATCGGTCGCTTACTACCAAAGCTAACGCTTTGGTAGTAAGCGGGGGTACTAGGCAAATCTCCGCAATAGTAGTATATTGCTTAATGGAGCTTGTTGTACCAGATCGTACAATTTTTTCACGCATGAATGATACGACCGGGGCGGAAGGCCTTATTCGGAGAGCCTACGAAACTCTAAAAACAGGGGACGCCTCTGGTGCCCACGGTTTTTTGAAGCAGGCTCTTGAAGTTGATTTTGAGCACAGCGAGGTGCTTTATGCCCTTAAGTGTCTTAACTGGTGGCTTGAAAAGTTTAGGCGGCTGGATGATTTTAGCGATCCGTACCAAAAAGGTGAGTACATTCTTTCGCAATGGAAATCCTATTACGCCTTTTTGGACAGGCTTGAAGCNCCGCTTTCGGAAGCACCGCTTCCGGATGACACAACAGATTCTTGTCAGTATGCTGTCAANCGCTTTGTTTTTTTGCGTGCGTTCGATTGCTTTTCAGGTCTTTTGGGCGATGGGGCAAGTGAGTATGACCCGGATCTTTTGCTGCGCGCCGGAAGATGTTGCAAGGGGGCAGGCAACTGGGATGATGCGCTTAAGTACCTTGAGCAGGCAGGCAGATGCAGGCGCGAGGACAGCGCGATACTTTCAGAGCTTGCCGATGTCAATGCGCTTTTAGGNCAGNCNCGTATTGCCAAAGTGCTTTTCAGGGAGGCTTTTTTTCTTGACCCGCAGGAAATAAACCTCTGTGGTCTTGAGTCNCAGATGATACTACAGCTCATCGATGCGGTGAAGGAGCTGGGGCATACGGGGCAAGAGTTGGTAGAATGGATACCTGTGTGGGGGTGTGTTTGGGGAGTGTTTTCAGTAAAGCGGGAGCTGAAACCTGTGGAACTTGGGCGGCTTAACCAGTCGATTCTTGCGCTTGAGAATGAGAACCGCAGTAAGAGCGCCGCTAACCGCTCGCTGGTAAAACCCAGGCTTTTGAACCGCTATTTTTGGCTGGTTGACCACTGCGAGCACTCAAAAGATGCCGTTGGGCTAATGGACGAGACGATGCTGAAGATTCAGTTTATCGATCCTGTCGTATATAGCAAGTATAAAACTTAGGGAGTTGAGTACATTATGTCTGAAGAGCTTCTCAAAAACGTCCAGGAAATGCTTAACGAGGAAAAGTGGACACGCGCCACTTTGAGTAACTACACAGCGAACCAGTTCAAAGACTTGGATGCGATTTTGAAACAGGCCAGGGACAGCCGCTGTGAGAACGAACTCCAAAAACTCTGCTATGAGCATCTTTCACATTCCAAAAATAGCATCATAGCCTTGTATCTGGGCGGCATAACTTCCCTATCCCAGCAGATTATTGACGATGCGGCAATGGTAAGCCTCATCTCAATTTTTGTGGATAATCACAAATGGGTAATTGTCAAGCACTTGTGCGACAGGATGCTCGATTACGGTGAATCGAAGTTTGCGCTGAGGACGCTGGCGGACTGCTATAAAAACGAAAACAACGAAGAAGCTAAGTACGGTGTTTGGGAGCGGTTAGTAAAAGTCGATTATGATGAGGCTGATCTTGCCAAAGCTTTAGCCGAGCGGTATGAAAATCTTTCCCATCTGGAATCGGCGGTGGATTACTACAAAAAAGCTTTACACCGCTACATTGTCAAACATTATTTTGCAAGCGTAAAAGAAATATGGGACAAGCTGCTTATCTTGTGCCCTGTAGACATTGACTTTTTTCTTAATGTTCAAAAGCGGGTTGCAAAGAATTTCGATGAGTTAAAAGCGGCTTCGCTTTTGAAAGATGTGTATGTTTCCTGCATCAAGCGTGATGATATAAACACCGCCATTGTTGTCCTTAAACTCATCCTCGAATACGACAACGACGACCGCCAGGCGAGAAAGGACATTGCCGATTGCTACCGGAAAAAATACGCCGAACACAGCCAGCTTGAAGCGTACATCCGCGTTTCAAGCCTTGCGCAAGGACCGCGAAACGTAAAAGAAGCGGTTGCTGACTTTGAAAAGCACATATCTTTTGACAAGGGAAACTTTGTGTTTCACAGAACCTGGGGCGTTGGGCGCATCGCTCACGTTCAGGGAGACGACATTGTTATCGACTTCGCAAAACACCGCGGACATTCAATGTCGCTTAAAATGGCGGTAAACGCGCTGCAAACGCTTACCAAAGACCACATTTGGGTGCTCAAAGCGACGTGGAAAAAAGAGAAGCTCCACGATAAGGTAAAAACTGATCCTTCATGGGCGCTTAAAATAGTCATCAGAAGCTTTGGGAACTCTTGCGACTTAAAGCGCATAAAAACTGAGCTTGTCCCCGCTGTCCTTACAGCTTCCGAATGGACTACGTGGAGTTCCAAAGCCCGCGAGATACTGAAAACCGATCCATCATTCGGTCTAAGCCCGAATGACGCGGATATCTTCACCGTGCGCGAGCGACCAATCAGCATCGATGAGAAGCTGTATTTTGAGTTCAAGGCTGCAAAGCACTTTTTCGACCGGGCACAGGTTTTACGCAATTACGCGGCGCAAAAGGATGCTGAAATTGAATCTGAATATTTTAACGAAATGTTTGGTTATATTTCCGGTTACTTAAAAGCACACCATCAGGTAAACGAGCAGGTTGTCACTTCCTACCTGCTTGTCAAAGACCTNGTCGCGCAATATCCGCATCTTGCCGGCAGCACCAAATTAAATTTTATCGAACTTTTTGAAGGTATTGAAGATGTGCCTGAACTTTTCCTTAACCTCAAAGATACGAAATTGAAAGAAGAGTTTCTTAAACATATTCAGCTTTTCGTCCCGGGCTGGACGGATATTCACATTAAGCTGTTTTTACGCTTCCCCACCGCATCCATTGTCGCAAGCCTTTTAAAAGAAGGTTATGAGGATAAACTCACTTCCCTTGTCGCAACTTGCTTTGAAAACTACCGCAATTACCGTGAAGCGGCGTTGTGGTTTTACAGAAACTCAAGTAATGAGCCGTGGTTTAAGAAGGCGGAAATCCCGTATGAAAAGCAGCTTTTAACGCTCATTCACGTTCTTGACATCAGTTACCGCGAAATGGAAAACCGCCGCGATATACCTGAAAACCGTAAACAGAACAAGCTTGCGTATACGATTTTGTTTACCGAAGGGCTGATAAACGATTATGTTGATGCGGCGGAGACTGAAACGATTACGCGAGTTTACACATTCATCAACGACATTTCGGGTCTTGACCCGCAAGACAAGTTAAACTTGAAAAATAGGATTCTTAAACGTTTCCCTGACTTTAAGTTTTTCGGCGTTGAAGAGAAAAAGACTACGAATTTGGGGCTTATTGTAACGCTTGCAAAATATCAGGAGAAACAGCGACAACTTGCAAACATCATTGACGTTGATATACCTGCCAANTCAAAGGAAATTGAGAGCGCAATGCTGCACGGCGACTTAAGCGAAAACGCCGAATACAAAGCNGCAAAAGAACGCCAGGCTGAACTTAACAATATGATGACGCGCTTAAAAGGCGATCTTGACCGGGCGCAGCTTTTTGACCCGTCTCACGTGAACACCGCGAAAGTGTTCTTCGGCACCCGTGTTACGCTGGTGGATAAAAACTCAGGAACTAAGGAAGAATACACGATTTTAGGTCCCTGGGAATCTGATCCTAACAACAGGGTTATTTCCTACATGGCTCCAATTGGAGGTGCTGTTTTAAACAAAGCGGTTGGAGACGAGGTAAAACTGCCCAATGTGGAAACCGAGACATACACCGTGGAGGCAATCGCCTCGGCTTTTTAAGCGTACTTAAGCGTAAAGGAGGATTGGTGAAGAAATCTGTTTTTGCCCTCATACTTATGGCGGCGATTGTTTCAGGTGTAAGCNGTCAACAAGCCGGCGGTTCTGTTGATTTGGTAGTCGTGTTGGACACNTCTGCAAGCATGAGTGAACATTACTGGGAAACCAGCGACTATCTGGTAGGTCCGTTTTTACGGGAATTTCTGCGTTTTGGCGACACCTTCCATCTCATTTC
>WQRS01000050.1 GCA_009786615.1 Treponema sp.
TTAATCCCTTCCGCCTGATTTTCGCTTTCCAAAAATTTCAGCGGAAGCCCAATCATAAAATAAAACTTTGCCCCTTTCCAGCCGCGCCGTTTTGCCTCTTTNAAAATCGCGACAACATTTTCCTCTGACACCATTTTGTTAATNGCCATTTGCCCAAACTCACTTGGGGTTTCAATCGCAAANGTAAGACCGCTTTTTCGGACATCAGAAATCTTTTCCAAAAGGTCAAGNGAAAAACCGGAAACTTTAAGAGANGGNAGCTGAAACGAAACTTTTTCACTTCGATACGTATTGTTTAAGTTGTCAATTAAGTTGTCCAAATGCTGATAATCGCCTGATGAAAGTGAATAAAGNCTTATCTCGCGATAACCGCCGCGCCTGATAAAACTTTCAACTTCACTTTTTATCGCCGCCGCATCCTTTTGGCGCATTGGGCGATACCAAAAGCCCGCGTGACAAAAACGGCAGCCGTTCGGACATCCGCGCATAATTTCAACCGACGCGTGCTGATGGACAATCTTCATGCTTGGAATGGGAAAGATTGGCGGCTCACTTGACCGGAAAGAAAAATCGCTGTCCACCGCGCGGACCGCCCTTCCCTTCCCCCTTGCCCACACAGAAGGATGCTCCAATAGCCGCTTTAATAAAGCGGATCTCCTTCCGCCTGTTTTTTTAATTTCGCCAAGTTCTTCGGCAAGCTCAAAAAATCCCGCTTCCGCTTCGCCTATCCAAAAAGCATCGATGAAATGCGAATACGGCAAGGGATTGGAAACACAAGGCCCGCCCATAATAACAACAGGATCATCCTCACCCCTTTCATCACAGCGCAGGGGAATGCCTGAAACATCAAGCATAGTAAAAATTCCGCCAAATCCAAGTTCGTATCCCAAGGTGAACAAAAGCAGGTCAGCGCTTTTAAGGCTGATTCCTGAATCAAGACCGTAAAGTGGAAAATCGCTTTTGCGCAGCAACGCCTCAAAGTCAGGCGCCGGGGCAAATGCGCGGTCACAGGAAACCCCCTTTATGCCGTTTAAGCGGTTGTACAAAATACGCAGCGCTTGATTGGACATTCCAATTTCGTAAAGATCGGGAAACGCAATGACGGCATGAAGCGCGCCATCTTCGCCTGCCTGTTCGGGGGCGCAAATGAGCCTTCCGTATTCGCCGCCTGTATATCTGGCGGGTTTTTCGACGCTTAAAAGGGAAGAGCCAAGTTCTTTTAACGGATCAAAATAACGAATTTCCATAACCCGCCGAATGTTGGTATCGTCTTACATGGACGCTCAAAGCCAAGCCAATTCCTATCATTGACGAGATGAGCGCAGAACCGCCGTAAGAGACAAACATCAGCGGGATGCCTGTGATGGGCATGATTCCCATTGTCATTCCGACATTTATAAAAAAGTGGAACGCATACATGGAAGCCAGACCCGCCACAATATTGGCGCCGAAGGAGTCGATCGTAACAAGCATAATTCTGATTAGTCGTAAGATCACGATGAGAAACAGAGAGAAAACCAAAATACCGCCAAAAAAGCCCCATTCTTCTGAAAGAATGGCAAAAATGAAGTCGGTGCTTTGTTCAGGCAGAAAGTGCAACTGGCTTTGTGTACCTTGAAGGAAACCCATGCCCGAAAGCCCGCCTGAACCAATTGCAGTAATTGACTGTATTATGTGCCAGCCTGAACCGCGCGGATCAATGTTTGGATACATAAAAACGATCAAGCGCATAACCTGATATTCGCGCAGAATTTGGGCGGCGGCAAATGAAATACCCAATGCCAAAACCAAAACTGCTGATGAAAAGCAAATCCAAAAAAAGTGCTCCTTGGCAAAACGTTTGTAGCCGAACCAGCCGATGGCGGAAATCAGGGAAAGGATAAGGCAGGTAACCAAAATGATGCGGCGGTTAACCAGGAGCATGAGAAACGGGTAAGCGTTGTTCATGATAAATGTCTGCCACAGGGGAAGGACTAAAAAAATGCCTGAAAAAGCGATGGTGAGACTCAAAAAAGCGATGTAACGCAGGGGAAGACCGGCGATAAACGTCATCCCAAGCAGTATGGGGATGAAAACAAGTGAAGTACCCAAATCAGGTTGAATTAAAATCATCATCATAGGGACGAACACTATGGCGCAGGATAGTAAAAAACGAATGAAGGTTCCCTGATTGCGCTTGGTGATGTCCAAAAACCACGCGAGAAACACGATTGTTGTGATTTTCGCGAACTCTGAAATCTGAACGGCAAAAGTACCGATGCGAATCCAGCGGGTTCCCTGCCCGGTAGTCCAGCCTATAATGAGTGTGTAAAGCAATAAAATGAGCGTTCCAAAATACAGGTAAAAGGACAAATCATAAATTTTGCGATAATTGAGCATCGCAATTGCCATTGCAATAATCAAACCAGCGAACGCCCAAATCATTTGGCGGCGGTACTCATCAGTCGCCATGATCCCCTCAGATGTCATCCCCGAGGAATAAATGAAAAGCACACCCACAATAACAAGTACAACTGTTGAGATAAGGAGAAAAAAATCAACTTCAAAAAGATTGCGGATACGCATATCCATCCGCCCGAAAACACCGCGGGACAAACTAATCTCTCCTCGTCCTATCCCAACGGCGGTGTTCGGGTAGCCGCAAAGTGCGAGCCGCCTCTTCAAAAGTCTGGTTGGCAAAATACCCTTGGAAAATGGCGGCTGAGGCAAACGGCGCCCACCACTCCCAGCCGTTGGCTGCTTCAACTATAACCGAAACCACGATGCGCTCATGCGGGTTGTCGGTCTGGTAAGGTGCGTAAGCGGCGAACCATGAATGCCAACTGTCGTCAAAGCCTGTGACTTCAGCGGTTCCGGTTTTGCCCGCAATTTGCACGGTTGGGATATTTAATGGATAGCGGGCGGTTCCCTCGGTGATGACACTGCGCATATCGCGGCGCACGCGGGCAAACACATCGGCGGACATACCGCTTCTGTGAAGCACCTCAGGTTGCACGCGCTTTTCAAGCTCGCCTGTGTGCGGATGGCGCACTTCTTTAAGAACGTGCGGGCGGTAAATCACCCCGTCATTTACGACCATCGCCACCATGTTAGCCATCTGCAACGGCGTTACCAGCGTGTAACCTTGCCCGATTGACATATTGATTGTATCCCCCGCCATCCAGCGCTGGTTAAAGCGCCGCTCGCGCCAGTCAGGGTCGGGGACAAAACCGGCTGATTCACCCGGCAGGTCAATGCCTGAAAGCCTTCCAAAGCCGAAGTCCCTTGTATGGGCAACGATGCTGTCAGCGCGCATACTGTCCCGCGCCACCACAGCGTAGAAAATATTGCACGACTGGGCAAGTGCCTGCTGCAGATTAAGTCTCCCGTGCCCCGGCCACCTGACGTGGCAGCGGAAAACACGATTACCTACCATTATCTCCCCGCGGCATTCGATGGTCATTTCAGGCGGAAAAGCGTTCTCGGCAAGAATTGCCGCCGACATTGCAATTTTGAAAGAAGAAGCCGGCGGATAAGTTGCCTGTATCGCACGGTTGAGCATAGACCTTGCAGGATCGTTGATAAGTGCGTTAAATTCAGCCTCTCTGTCAGGATTTGTGAAAATGTTAGGGTCATACCACGGGTAGGAAACCATAGCCAGTACTTCACCCGTTGACGGACGCAAAACGACAACAGAGCCGATGCGGTTACCAAGCGCCCGTTCGGCAAGCGTCTGAATACGGCGGTCTATGGTAAGCACGAGGTTTCTGCCCATTTCAGGGGCAATTCGCGCGCTTGCGCCGTCCACGATTCTTCCGTGCGCGTCAACAGTGCGGGTTTCCCTGCCTTCTCTTCCCCGAAGCAGCGCATTATATTGGCGCTCAATTCCTGATCGCCCTATTATGTCACCTTGATGGTAGCCAAAGTTAAAAAGCGTAATGAGTTCTTCGCGGGTAATTTCCCCAACGTGTCCGATTATATGCGAAAGGCTGCCAAGTTCGGGGTAAGTGCGCACGGGGCGGGACTGCCATGAAACACCGGGAAGTGATGGAGCCTGTTCGGCAAGCTGCGCAACTGTGGTGAACGGGATGTTTGCCGCCACTTCCATAGGTTGATGCAGGTGAAAAACCGAAGGGGGAAGCCTGCGTTCAATGGAAAGACGCGGAACGCCAAGAATGCTTGAAAGATTGGTAATCAGTTCAGGCATTTGCCCCCTGGGGACTTCAGCAGGCGCAACGCTTACCACAAAGGAGTTTGTGCTTAATGCAAGCGGCTGGTCAAAATTGCGATCAAAAATCTCCCCGCGCTGCGCTGGAATGACGATGGTCTGCCGCGCAATGCTCTGCGCCCGCGCGCGGTACACATCGCTGCGCAGAATCTGCATTCCAAAAAGCCTTGCCGCGTAAAGAACAAAAATGGTTACGAAAATAACTCGCAACACTATCATGCGCTTATGGGAGGATCCCCCTTGTCTACTGTTTGCAAATGCCATTAAGCGTTCCCCCTTTGCCCTGCTACCAAAAGCGGGCTGAAAAGTTTAAGGAAGGCAAAAAGAAACGGCGCAAAAAACGTATTAAGCCCCATTTCAAGCCAAAAATACAGTCCGAAAACATTATAAAACGGAACTGCCCCCGCCAGAATCAGGTGGAGCAGAAAGTATAATACCATTTTGAACGCCGTAGCGCCTGCGACAAGCGCCATAGGCAAAAAGAAAAAATCGATGAAAAACGTGCCTTTGATAAAACCGGAAAGCGCCCCGATAAGCGTGCGCACAAAGGCGTGAAAACCAAGCGGGGCGGCGGAAAGGAAATCCATGAGGAAACCTGAAAAAAAGCCTGTCAATTGCCCTGTCATAGTTCCGTTGGTGTAGGCTACGAAAATCAAAATTACAAGCGCGATATCAGGAACAACGCGGGTGTAAATGGCAAGACGCGAAAAAACAGTTGATTGAAGCAATGTAGCCACGAGGATAAACAACATTCCCCAAACCACATTTTTAGCCATCGCTTTCTCCTTCGGCGGCATTAAAAGCCACCGTTCCCTCAAGCATGTCACTTATGACAAACACATACTCAAGGCGGAAAAAATCGATAACCGGTTCCACTTCCACTTCCATGGAAAGTTCCGCTTCCTCAAAAATAATTCTTGTCACCCTGCCGATGTTAATTTCAGGCGGATAAACGCCCCCAAGACCGCTTGTGATCACCATATCGCCTATGCTCACCTCATCACGGGCGCGGTTAATGATGTAGCGCATCAAAAGCGGGGCGCGCGGACTCCCCTGCCCTTCAAGGATCCCCTCATAACGGGATTGGGCAAGGCGGGCGGCAACAAAGCCGCGCGAATCATAAAGCGGCATGACAAGGCTTTCAAAAGCGCCGGAATGTATCACTTTGCCGACCAGACCTTGAGTCCCGCCGTGAAAAGCGACAACAGGCATATTGGGGGTAACGCCGGCGCGCGTTCCACGGTTTATGACGAAGGCTGAAAAAAGGTTACTCGGGTCGCGTCCGATAAGGCGCGCGGGGATGTGTTGGTGGGACATAGCCTGGGCAAAGCCTAACTGTTCCCGAAGGCGGGCATTTTCCTGCCAGACCTCAACGGCGGTGCGCTCCAGTTGTTGGTAGCGGGCAATCTGTTCCAAAAGCTCCGAATGTTCGCGCCTGAGCACTGTAAGTTCCTGAACTGAAAAAACCGTATTGGACACAACCGAAAAGATTTCGTTTATGGCACCGCGAATACCGGAAAACATGGTAAGACCGACATTTTGAAACTCCGCCAAATTGCCACGTGAGGAGAAAAAAAGGCTGGAAAAAGAAACGAGTGTAAGAACGGCGAACGTGTATAGCTCCACCCCCCGCCGGCTGCCCTTCGATTTTTCTCCCCCTAACCTCATGATCACCTTCTTGAGTTTTAATCTAGTTATTTAGATTGTCGTAAAAATTGTGAGTACTCTCAAGTTCTTTTCCTTCAAAATATCGTCCCGCCCCAAGCGCAACGCAGTCAAGGGGGCTTTGGGCGACAAAAACCGACACTCCGGTCTCCTTTGAGATGAGTTTAGGCAGACCTTTCAAAAGCGACCCGCCGCCTGTCATAACGATGCCGCGTTCAACTATATCGGCGGCGAGTTCCGGAGGAGTTTTACCGAGAACCGATTTTGTCTCATCAATTATTTTAAACACAGGAACTTTAAGTGCTTCCCTTATCTGTTCAGAGTCAATTTCAAGGCGCCGGGGAAGACCGTTTCCGGCATCTGTCCCTTTGACTTCCACTTTTTCGATAGTTTTGTCCGGAAACGCGTTGCCGATTTCGATTTTCAGCCGTTCGGCCGCGCCGCCACCGATAATAAGGTTCAGTTCCGAGCGCACATACTTTATAATCGCCTCATCAAAATCGTCCCCTGCCGTGCGTATGGCGTTTGAAACAACCATATCCCCAAGGCTGATGACTGAAATCTCTGTTGTGCCGCCGCCTATGTCGATTATCATGTGTCCGGCAGGCTCGTGAATGGGGATTTCAGCCCCAATGGCAGCGGCAAGGCTTTCAGGCAACACAACAACATCCCGCGCTCCGGCTTTGTACGCGCATTCTTCAACGGCGCGGCGCTCAACTTCGGTGATGCTTGAAGGAATGCCGAAAACCATGCGGGGTTTGAAAAGGCGGTAACGCGGAAGCGCTTTAGCAAGGAAATGGCGGATGAGCTTTTCAGTGGAGTCTAAATCGGCGATTACTCCGCCGCGCAAAGGCCTTATGGCGTGTATGGAGCCCGGGGTTTTGAAAAGCATTCTCTTCGCGTCCGCCCCAACGGCAACTACTTTGTTCGTACCTTTTTCAACCGCCACAACGGAAGGCTCGTTGATAACGATGCCCTTTCCGGCTATATAAATAAGCGTGTTGCACGTTCCTAAATCAACCCCGATAGCCGATGCGCTTCGTCCAAACATATGCCCTCCATAATGGCTACAACTTCCGCAGTGCGGCTTGTCGTTATTCTTACAGCAAGCGGCTGCGGGCTTGGCTATGGGTGGGATCTACCCGAAGCGCCCGGCGCCACTCGGCACGAGCCCTCGTAATGTCCCCCATAGCGGCGTACAGCGCCCCAATCTGATAAATCACCTCGGCATCCTCGCCGTCTTCGTCAATAATACGCAAAAACTCCGCATAAGCTCTGTCAATTTCCCCGGCCTGATTAAAGATGTATCCCCTGAGAAGACCGGCGGCGATCCTTGTGCGTGAATCACGGGAAACTTCCAGACAGCGGTTTAAAAAATACTCTGCCTGCTCCATTTCGCCAAGTCTTAAATAGGAACGGGCGATGGACAGCAAAAGCACATCCGAAGGGCTTCTGGATTCATCTGACAACGCTAAAGCGAAGGCGTTGACGCTTCCGCGAAAGTCGTTAAGCGAGGCGTGCGCCAATCCCAGATATTCAGGAATATCGCTTGCCATAAAACCGGATGCCAACGCCCTTTCAAGATAAAACACCGCAAGATCGGCGTGTGCCGGCCCCTTGTGATAGTATGCTTTTCCCAGAACGTAGTATATCCGCCCGTCGCCTGTCCCTTCCCGCAAAAGCATTGCCTTCCTGAGTGACCAGATGCTCGAATTAATGTATGAAAGGGTGTCATGCCTGTTCATCTGCGAAATGCCCACTTGGTACGCCGCAAAGCCATTGACAGCCAGTAGAAAAAAATCCAACGGGCGGCTTGTTAGCATATACCTGCTGGCGGCATACGCACTTTCAAACTGCCCTGCTTCAAACATTGCCTGTATTTCCCTGCGCTCGGCATTCCCACTACGCTCACGCAACTGTATAACGACCACAGGCGCGAGAGCAAGGAAACCGAGAACTAAAACTGCCAACAGTACGTTTTGCACCGCCTGTCTGAATTTAATGCCCGCCTTACTGGAAAGAGCCGAACGCTTTAAGAACATACCAGTATATGATAACATTTTTCTCAAAAAAGTCAACTACTCTCCGAGATGCACGTCAAACGCATGAACGAATCTACTTCAGGAAATTCCCTCAAAATAACGTTATCAAGCCTTTAAGAGAGTTGCAGAAGTACCCAAATCATCCGATAAA
>WQRS01000051.1 GCA_009786615.1 Treponema sp.
GCGTCTTGACAATAAAACCCTTTTCAGGATACCGTTGCCATGTCGGGCGCATAACTCAGCTGGTTAGAGTGCTTGCTTTACACGCAAGATGTCCCTGGTTCGAATCCGGGTGCGCCCATTTTTTAAATGAATGTGATTGACTGCGCGTGAAAAAGTCGCTATTATGTGAATAGTGGGTGTTCTGACTGGTCAAAAAATAAACGAGTACTACGAGCGCTACAAGGCGATCGACGTTACATTCTCGAAAGAATTAATTCAGGTGACAGGTCTCGTTACCAATCAGGTTTATCTCAAATGTGTAGGTGACTTTTGGCCATGTGTTGTTTTTTCCACTTCGTTTCAGGGTGCAAAACTTGCCGTCAATCTTAGGTCAGGAATTCTNCAAAAACTGGAAAAAGCCAATAACGTGGTGAGCCTTCGCTATTGTTTTAAGCGCGCCGAAAAGGGNAATCCNGTAACGTTTTTTGTAAACGCCCGTTCAGTCGGTTATTCGGCGTATGGGAAAACGAACGATGTCGCCCTTTTCACGTTGCAGTTTACCCAGCGCCCGCCGGATGACTTGATTGAAATTATGGGGCGCATTCTTGATGCAAACGTTAATTCGGTTAAACGCAAAGATGAGCGCATTCTTATAACTCCAGAATCGGTTCGGAAACTGAATATAGCGTCCAAGGAAACAGCAGCTTTTATTCAGGGTGTGCCCAGACGCTGCATTTTGCGCGATATTTCTTTTTCCGGGGCGAAAATTATTATGATGGGTGTGGCAAAATTTCTTGTGGACAAAGAAGCTTCATTGCGGCTTGATTTTGAAGATCCGCGCGAGAGTTTTTTGGTAAAAGGAAAATTTGTCAGATCGGAGGCGGTTGAAGCACGCAAAGAGCTTATTGCACTCGCGATTTTTTTTGATGAAAGCGTCGTTCCTATGGGTTATAAAGTCAGGCTTAACGATTATTTATCGCAGTTCCGGGTCGAAAACCGGATTTCAGGCGACAATAAAAACGAAAAAAAAGTCGCTCAGGCAAGAGCTCAAGCGCAAAAACCGCCCCCGAAAGAGGAAGCATGGCCATCGCCGGATGAAGCTGCCGGCATTTTGCCGCAAGACAATGCGGCAGAAAGCGCATCTATGTTCGATACTACAGCCGATTCTACCCAGCCGCCTGCCGCGAGTGCGGAGGCTTTTCCCGCCAATGATGACTTTGACCTTGAACTGCCTAAAAGGTGAGGTTTTGTCAAAAAATGCCTGAATCATCGGTTGTATTTTTACCCGTTCCGGAATTTCTCAAAAGCGAGTTCAAGGCTTTCACCCTCGATCCGGCAATCCCGCTGCCTGTGGAATTTGAAACAAGCGCAGATACCGATGAAAAATCGTTTGATTTAAGCACTTTAAGCTGGGAAATGATACTTTCAGGCGTTTTGCGCGTAATTGCGGCGAAGGGAAAAAGCGATTTTTTGGCAGACGAGGTGTTTTTTAATGCCGGGGATCTTGCCGGAGAAAGGGAAATGACAAAAACGCCGCAAGCGTGGACAGATTATTACCGCAATTTTGTGTTCGCCGTAAAACCTGAAATTTTTTCCGAACTTACAATTGCGGCGATTGCCAAAAGTGAAAACGGCGATTACGATATGGCGCTGGAAATAAGCTCCATTTTGGAAGGGCTTTTTCCCCGCTCCCCGGGAGTTCTGCTTAACAAGGCGCTTATTTTGGAAAAGAAAGCGGAAGCTTTGGAGCATGGTTCCGGCAGCGGAGGGGAACATTCGCAGCGAGCGCTGCAGGCGTACGAGACCGCTTTGTCGACAGAGCCGGTGTTACCTGACACGCTTTTTAATTCAGGCTTTTTCTTTATGCGCCAGCGTGATTTTGCCCGCGCGAAGCATTGCTTTTCGCAGTATGTGGCGCTGGCAGACAAAACAGAAATTAACGAAGAAAAAGCCCGGGAAGCCGGAAAAATGATAGCGGACATCGGCGAGCATCATTTGGAAGACGCTGCTTATTGGGAAGCCTACGACTGCATCAGAAACGGGAATGATGAAATGGGGCTTTTGAAAATACGGGAGTTCATCGAAAAGCACCCGAAAGTTTGGAACGGATGGTTCGTGCTCGGCTGGGCGCTGCGCAAACTCGCCCGTTACGCTGACGGCATTGAGGCGTTCAGGAAAACTCAAGCGCTTGGCGGGGACAACAGCGATACGCGCAACGAAATTGCCATTTGCCTTATGGAATCAGGCGATCATAAAGCCGCCCAAAGGGAACTTGAAAAGGCTTTGCAGGAAGATCCAGTAAACGTAAAAATTATCTGCAACCTTGGTGTGCTGGCGATGAAAGCAGGCGACAAAGACAAGGCGATTGGCTTTTTCAAAACGGCGCTAGAATTTGACGGTGAAGACCCGCTTGCACGGCATTTCCTGTCGCAGTTGGAAGGTTCAGCAGACCTTTAACGGCGCATGGCATTCCAGGGGTTTATCCCGAAGCGGATGACAAAGTACAGCCAGCCGAACACGAAGCCCAGAAGGTGCGTAGCATGCGCCACGTTGCCGCCGGCACCTGTAACGATAAAAAACACCGAAAGCCCTGTGAAACCCAGCACCAGTATAGGCGCGCGCACGGGAAGTATGCCCCAAATGTGAATGATGGCTCTGGGAAACATTGCGGCAAACGCCAACTGAACGGCAAACATTGCCCCNGANGCNCCCATNAGNAAAACCATGTAGTTACCGGTAAAGATGTAACCAAAAAATGAAAAAACTCCCGCCATCGTGCCGGTNAGCAGGTANTAAAGAAGAAACTCGCGGCTTCCCATTTGCTGTTCCACCTGCCGTCCAAAAATAAAAAGNGCGAGCATNTTAAACAAAATGTGCGTGAATGCCGCGGGGCTGTGAACAAACATATATGTGACAAACTGCCAAACCCAGCCGCGCTGCATAACCAGAANNGGATTCATGGCAAGGTAGAAAACTATGGGAATATCGCGGAACAAGTGCATCGCCGCAAAAACCAAAACGTTAAGTCCGATAAGCACAAAAACCATGTTGTCGTACGTGTACCTGAATGGGCGCCTTATGATGTTCATGGTTTTATCATACGATTATTTTACGAAAATGCCTATAGTGCGCAATGTAATTGCGCCGCGCAATCAATATTGCGGCGCTTAAGGTTTATCCGCCAAAGACGCGATAAAATCATCAACAATCACCCGATACCCTTCGATGGTTTCCGCCTGTACAAGCCTGTTCCGCATCGCGGCACTTCCGGGAAGACCTGGCTTTCCTTGCGGCCCCTTTACATACGCGCAGAACTGCTTCCGCATTTCCCTGCACGCCGTTTCTTCGCCCTTGTCTTCGGCAAGCATGGAAAGGTGGCGGAAGGCGGTTGTTATCCGCTCCTGAAAAGGCGCGGGTCTCCATTCACCGGTTGTTAAAATGGAGCGGGCGGCGGGAAAAATGAACGGGTTACCTTCAGCGCCCCGCGCAAACATCACCGCGGCGCAGGCAGTTTCGCCAAGCATACGAAGGGCATCTTCAGGCGTGTACAGATCGCCTGAACCTGTGACGGGAACGCTCAAACGGGAAGCCAAATCGGTTATATGCGACCAGTCGCTTTTGCCTTCGTAACCCTGCGCCCGTGTGCGCGGGTGCAGCGTTACCATCGCCGCGCCTTCTTCCACAGCAACTCGGGCGCATTCAGGATAATTTATCGACTGCGAATCCCAGCCGGAGCGCATCTTTATGGTAACAGGCACGCCGCCAAGCGCTTCTTTTGAGGCGCGCACCACCGCCTGCACAATCTGCCCCAAAAGGGCGGGGGTTTTCATAAGCGCCGATCCCGCGCCGTTTTTGACCACNTTCGTAACCGGACAGCCTGAATTAATGTCCACCCCTTCAGGTTTCAGGGGGGCAAGGGCAATAGCGGCTGAGTACATTGTCTGCGGGTCATGCCCGAAAAGCTGTATAGAATACGGCTTTGTATTGTTTCCTCGCCTGATAAGGTCAAACGTTGGTTTGCCGCCCCGAACAAGGGCTTCGGCAGAGGCAAGCTCAGTGAAAGAGAAATCCGCCCCGTAATCGGCGCAGATGGAGCGGAACGTCCAATCGGTGTACCCGGCAACCGGTGCTAAAAAGAGGTTACCGGGAAGTTTTAGATCACCGATTGTTATCGGGCGGTAAAGAGATTCCGGCATCGGAAATCAAGGCTCCAGACCAAAAAACCTGCAAGAGTTTTCCCAAACCACAGCCGCAACTTCTGCTTCGTCCTTTTGCAGCATTCCCGCTAAATAACGCGCCGTAATCGGAAGGTACTTTGGCATATTCCGTTTGCCCCTATGATCGGCTGGAACCATAAACGGACTTTCCGATTCAATTAGGATGCGGTCAAGCGGAAGCACTTCCACCGTTTCGTGCAGGTTTTTGGCGTTCCGGTACGTGAGGTTTCCGGCAAAGGAAAAGTACAGGTTCANATCCAGCGCTTTTTTTGCGTACTCGGCGTTTTCNGAGTAACAGTGCAAAACCCCGCCTTTGGGCGGAAGCCTGTCGCGTAGAATGTCAAGAACATCCTTGCCAGCCTCGCGGTTGTGGATTATTACGGGGAGATTCAGCTTCGCCGCCAAATCCAACTGCGTTATAAAAAGCTCAATCTGGGACTTTTTATCGCCGAATTTGCGGTAATAATCAAGACCGATTTCTCCAATTGCGACAACTCGCGGGAGCTTGGCGCTTTGCTCTATAGTCTGCNCCCAATTTCTGCCCGGACTTTTTACTTCAGAAGGCGAAACGCCCACCGCATGGTAAACATTCGTTGCTGATTTGAGGTTCTCGTAGATTTTCACGAAGTCAATAAGGCTATTGCATATAGAAATCAGCCGCGAAACAAAAACTTGGCGGGCTTCCTGTACGACAATGAGTTGTTCTATCGGATCCTCACAAATAAGCCCAATATGGGAGTGAGTATCAAAATACTGCATTTTGCTTTCCATTCAAGGTAAGATATTTTTTTCCAAACTGGATGCCCAAACTATAGCACAGGCATCGTGAATCGTCAATAAAAATATGCTTAAATGTCAACTACTAGGGAGAATTCCCCTGTTTTCAGTGACTTTTTCGGGTTTATGTTTTGCACTTGGCGACAATTTCCGCGATAATGCGGTCTGCGTCTTCATAAGGCACCTGGCACGTTCCGACAGCCTTGTGNCCGCCTCCGCCGTATCCCAAAAGCATGCTGCCAACGTCAACCGAAGCATCGCGCCGTACCACGCTGTAACCCACAGTTATGATGCAGTTTTGCTTGTTTTTACCGTCCATGATCCAGACAGAAATATTTTGTTCGGGAAACATTGAATAAATGAGAAAACGGTTTCCGGCATAAATTGTATCAACATACCGGTAATCGGCAACAATAACAGGACCATCTGTGCGGGCGGCTTTTTTTATCATGTCAATAAATAACTTTTTTTGTTCAAAATAAAGAACCACGCGCTCTTTCACATCAGGCATTTCAAGGATTTCTTCNATGGTTTTGGTGGCACACGCCGCAGCCANGTTTTTCATNAANTCGTAGTTGCTGATGGTGAAATCCTTGAACCTNCCCAAACCAGTACGGGGATCCATTATAAAGCCCAAAAGCACCCAACCTGTGGGATTGGCTATCTCTTCGGCGGTAAGGTCAGCAGAATCGACTTTGTCAACGTAGTGAACCATTTCGGCGAAGTTCCCCAGTTTACTGTCCCCGCCGTAGTAATCGTAAACCACCCTGGCGCAGCTTGGAGCAATACAGGAAACCCCTTCAAAATACGAGTTTTTTCCAAGCCGTTCAGTTTCACTTGAGTGATGATCAAACCAGATCTTGCAACCGGGTATATACGGAATGTTAGCGATAATATCGTTGTCCGTGGCCTCGACAAGACCGTCCTGAATGTCCTTTGGGTGGACAAACTTCCACTCGGTGATAATTCCCAAATACAGCAATAATGCTCCGCAAGCCAAGCCATCAAAATCTGATCTGGTAATAAGTCTCATGATGAAACCCCCTTAACGCAATCACACAGCGCAATCACACTTTTGTAATCCCTAACGTCCATTATAGTGTATTTTTCTTCAAAAATCCACTGGGAGCTTNAAGCTTTTGGGAAATTTACAAAATGGCTTGTTTTTGGTATAATGATAATATGAAACAACAAATTTTTAGAAAAACCAATTTCAAACTACTCAAACTGTTGGCGGTTTTCGCCGCTCTCACCGCCGTCATCTCCTGTGCGGGCGCGGCACGAACCACAGCGCTTGGCAACCTTGGGCAGCCGAGTGATCCCGTTCCTTTTATGGAAGGGGCTATAACAGGCACACTTCCTTCAGGAATGCGCTACTTCCTTCTTGAAAACTCAATGCCTGAGGGCAGGGCGTTTTTAACGCTGGCGGTGGATGCGGGCTCTATTTTGGAAACCGAGGAGGAACGCGGACTTGCCCACTTTGTTGAGCACATGGCTTTTCGCGGCACAACGCGCTTCCCGGACAATGAAGTTATCAATTACCTGCGTTCACTTGGAATGCGTTTTGGCCCGGAAATTAACGCTCACGTTTCCTTTGACGAAACGGTTTACCGCATCGAAGTTCCCGTTGAAACCGGCGAGGACGGCAGGCGGCGGATTCCTGACAGGGCACTTGAGCTGATTGACGACTGGTCGCACGCGGTAAGTTTTTACCCGGAAGCTGTGGAAAGTGAGCGGCTGGTTGTTATCGAAGAATACCGTTTCCGCATGGGAGCGCGCGAGCGGCTTAACCGCCAGGTGTTTCCCGTGCTTTTCCGCGATTCACTTTATTCTGAGCGTATGCCGATTGGGCTTTTAAGCGTTATAGAAAACTCAACTCCCGAACAATTGAGGGCGTTTTACGAAAAGTGGTACAGACCTGAAAACATGGCGCTTGTTATTGTGGGCGATTTTGATGCTGCTTATCTGCAAGCCCAGCTTGTCAGGCATTTTCCGGCGAGGGCAGAAGCTGCCGCCGAGCCTTTTTACCGCCCGCGCCACGATTTGCGCCAACCTTCACGCGGCAGCCTCCAAACGCTTGTCCTCACCGATCCTGAAATTGGCCAAACGCGCGTAGACATTTACTGGAAACGCTCACCGCAACGCCGAGCGCGTGATTTAGCGGCGTTCAGGGAACTTCTTGTTGATAACCTAATCGGCACGATGATTTCCCTGCGTTTTGAGGAATCGGCTGCCAATCCTCTGGCACCNTACGTTTTTGCCGGCGGCGGTACAATCAACTTCGCCTATTCTTCCCGTTTTTACATGCTGACAGCGCAGGCGAAAACCGGACGCGCACAAGATACATTGCAGGCGCTTTTGACCGCGCACAGAACCATCACCCGTTTTGGCTTTTCCGANGATGAAAAGGAAATCGCTTCCGTGNTCCTCCTTTCGCATCTTCGCCGCGCNGTTGCCGAGAATGACCGCCAGCATTCCAATACGTTTGTGCGNACTTTCACCCGCTATTTTTTGGACGGGAGAATGGCTACAAGCGCCGCGTGGGAACTTGATGCTGTCCAGCACCTTTTGCCCGGCATTACCATACGCGAAATTAACCGTGCGGTAAGAAACTATTTTGCCGAAAACGACATGACGGTTGTTATCACCGCGCCGGAAGCCGAACTTGCAAGCCTGCCGGCTGATTTTGAAATTACGGCGATGGTTACAGCAGCGCGCCGTGCACAGGTTGCCCGCCCGCAGATAAACCGCGTTCGCGGGGAACTTCTGGCTTTAGCGCCGCAGCCGGGAAGCATTGTCGCAGAAAGCGTTGACGAAGAAACGGGCGCGATTCTCTTGACCTTGAGCAACGGCGCGGAAGTGATCTTAAAAGAGACAACAAACAGAAACAACGAGGTTAGCTTTTTTGCGCAAGCCCGCGGCGGCGTTTTAAGCGTGCCGGAAGAAATGTCAGTTTCTGCCGAACTTGCCGCCGAAATGCTTAACGCTTCAGGTTTGGGTCCGCACAGCCGCACGGAGCTTATCAGTATGCTTGCGGACAGGCAAGTTATGATGTCGTTTTGGGCGCAGAA
>WQRS01000052.1 GCA_009786615.1 Treponema sp.
ATTCGGATGCCCTCCTAAAGGCACCCTTAGTTTAATTTGGGTAACATTTTCTATTTGAGGCATGAGCCTTTTTCGGTAACATTTTTCATGAGGCAATGCGATGAGTTGACAAACACACTGCGTTATTCTAGAATCGTTCAACTCTTACAAAAGGAGTCATGTATGGAATATCGTGTTGAAAAAGACACAATGGGGGAAATAAACGTCCCCAAAAATGCGTACTGGGCAGCGCAAACACAGCGCAGCATACAGAACTTCAAAATAGGCACGGAAAAAATGCCTTTAGAAATCGTGTATGCCTTCGGCATTCTGAAAAAAGCGGCGGCAATAGCAAATCACAAGCTAAAGCCTGAAATAATGACCAAGCAAAAGTGCGATGTTATTGGAAAGGTTTGCGATGAAATTATGACCGGCGCGTTGAATAACGAGTTCCCGCTTGTCGTGTGGCAAACCGGCAGTGGCACGCAGTCAAACATGAACGTCAACGAAGTGGTGGCAAACCGCGGCAACGAAATNGCCGGAGAGAAGTTACTGCACCCAAACAACGATGTTAATATGTCCCAAAGCTCAAACGACACATTTCCCACCGCCATGCATATCGCGGCAGTGCTTGAAATTAAAGACCGCCTATTGCCTTCCATTGACCAGCTCATTGGCACATTACAGCGGCTGGAAAACGAAAATCAGGGCTTGCTCAAAACCGGGCGCACTCACTTACAAGACGCCACGCCCATCACCTTTGCCCAGGAAATCAGCGGCTGGAGACAAATGCTGGTCAAGGCAAAAGGCATGATCGTTATGTCAATGGACTGCATTAAAGAACTGGCTTTGGGCGGTACGGCGGTAGGAACCGGCTTGAACTCACCGGTCGGTTTTGACGTGGAAATCGCAAAGGCAGTTGCCGACTTAACCGGGGTCGATTTCAAAACGGCGGAAAATAAGTTCCACGCGCTGACTTCCAAAGACGATCTCGTTTTTGCCCACGGTGCTCTAAAAGCACTTGCCGCCAACTTAATGAAAATCGCCAACGACATTCGCTGGCTTGCAAGCGGCCCCCGCTGCGGCATAGGCGAAATATTGATACCGGAAAATGAGCCCGGCTCTTCAATAATGCCCGGCAAAGTGAACCCGACCCAGTGCGAAGCGGTAACAATGGTTGCCGTGCAAGTAATGGCAAACGACACAGCCATTGGAATTTGCGCCTCGCAGGGAAACTTCCAGCTCAATGTTTATATGCCGGTGTGCATTTACAACTTTTTGCAATCGGTGCGCCTTTTGGCTGACAGCATGATTTCCTTCGATGTCAACTGTGTCTCAGGCATACAGCCTGTCAAGGAAAAAATGAAACATGGGCTGGATAACTCGCTTATGCTGGTTACGTGCCTGAATCCTGTCATCGGGTACGATTCGGCGGCGGAGACGGCAAAAAAGGCTTTCAAGGACAACACAACCTTAAAGGAAGCTTGCGTTGCGTTGGGGCATTTGTCGCCTGAAGATTTTGACAAGCATTTTAAGCCTGAAGAAATGATTGCGCCTAAGTAAGCTTCCCAATTGATGTTTTGGGGGCTAGACACTCCTTAAACATCCTTTTACTATCTTACGCGCGCCTTAGAGCAATTGTGTTATGTAGAGGAGGAAAGCGAATGGTATACAGCTATTTTCCCGGCTGCACATTAAAAACAAAAGCCAAAGAGCTGGACAAAAATGCCCGCTTTAGCGCAGAAGCGCTGGGCATCACACTTGAAGAAGTCGATGACTGGCAGTGCTGCGGCGCGATTTATCCTATGGGAACGGATGAAATTGCGACCAAGCTTGCCTGCATTCGTTACCTGCACGCCTCAGAAAAAAAGGGGCGGGATCTCGTTACATTATGTTCCGCTTGCCACCATGTGTTTAAGCGTGTCAACAACGATGTATTGACCGACAAAACGTTCAGAGATACGGTAAACAACTACCTTGCCCAGGAGGAAGAGCCGTACCGCTACACAGGCGGAACAAAGGTTCTTCATTACCTTGAAGTTTTGAAAAACCATGTTGGCTTTGATACGATTGCGTCAAAGGTCAAAAATCCCCTTACCGGAAGAAAAATCGGCGCTTACTATGGCTGTCTGCTCCTGCGCCCTTCCAACGTTATGCAGTTTGATGATCCGGAAAACCCAACAATTTTTGAGGATTTTATCAAAGCCCTGGGCGCGGAACCGGTGATTTACCCCTTACGCAACGAATGCTGCGGCGGCTACATATCGCTTAAGGAAAAGGAAATGTCACAGGAAATGGTTCAGAAAATCGCCGAAAGCGCAATTTCCAAAGGAACGCATGAATTAATCACTGCCTGTCCTTTGTGTATGTATAACGTGAATAAGTTTTCCGGGGACGATATGTCGGTTGTTTATTTTACCGAACTTTTGGCGGAAGCTTTGGGCGTAAAACAGGCGCAATAAGGAGGAAATCATGCATAACGATAAAGATTTAGCGGATCAGATGCGCAGCATCAGCGGGGCTGAGGAAAAAAGATGCATGAAATGCGGAAAATGTTCGGCTTCCTGTCCTGTTTATGAGTCGATGGACATTCGACCGCATCAATTTGCTTCATATCTGCGGGAAGGTCGTGTCCGGGCGATGATGGGATCGAAGGCATTGTGGAAATGCCTTTCCTGCTATGCATGCCTGGAGCGCTGTCCCCGGGACGTGAAACCGGCAAAGCTCATCGAAGCGGCGCGGCTTTTATCGGTTAGGCAGTTAGGCGCAAATTATGTAACGCCTGATGATATTCCTGAGTTGGTTGATCCTGATTTGCCCCAGCAACTTTTGGTCAGTGTGTTTCGTAAATACACTAAGTAAGGGAGAGTATACAAAGTGCAAAAGATAGGAGTTTTTGTCTGTCATTGCGGGACAAACATAGCAGCCACCGTTGATGTAAGCGGCATAGCGGAAATAGCAAAAACTGAACCGGGCGTTGTGTACGCTGATGAATATCCATATATGTGTTCGGAAGTTGGGCAGAATATGCTTATCAATGCGGTGAAGGAACACAACCTTTCTGCGGTTGTTATTAGTGCTTGCTCGCCGCGTATGCATGAGACGACGTTCCGAAAAGCCGCTGACAAGGCCGGAATTAATCCGTACATGGTTGAAATTGCCAATATTCGCGAGCATTGTGCGTGGGTTCATAAGGACAAAGAAGAGGGAACGAAAAAAGCCGCCGCTTTGACACGGGCGGCGCTNGCGAAAGTCCAGTTGAACCAGCCGCTTTTCCCGGATGAAAGCCCGGTAACAAAGCGCGCTTTGGTTATCGGCGGCGGAATTGCAGGCATTCAAACAGCGCTGGACATTGCCGAAGCTGGTTTCCCGGTTGACATCGTGGAATCAACGCCAAGCATCGGCGGGAAAATGGCGCAGCTGGATAAAACCTTCCCGACANTGGACTGCGCCGCCTGTATTTTGACGCCNAAAATGGTTGACGCNGCCGCACACGAAAACATCACGCTGTACACATACAGCGAAGTTGACAAGGTTGAAGGCTTTGTCGGGGATTTTACCGTTACAATACGCAAAAAAGCCCGAAGTGTTGACATGACAAAATGCACCGGTTGCGGCGATTGCTGGAAAAAATGCCCGGCAAAAAAAGCGCCCAGCGAATTCGACCAAGGGTTGCGTGTCCGCACTGCCATTTACCTTCCCTTTGCACAAGCCGTTCCCAACGTTCCGGCCATTGACCGCTCGCAATGCCTGAAGTTTACCTCAGGCAAATGCGGAGTATGCGAAAAAGTCTGCGGCCCAAAAGCCATCTGCTTTGAGGAGGAAGATGAGCTAGTCACCGAAAAATACGGCGCTATTGTGGTGGCAACCGGATACAACCATATTCCTATGGAAAAGTTCGGCGAACTTGCCTACAACGACAGCAAAGACGTAATCACTTCACTTGAACTTGAGCGCTTGCTGAACGCGGCAGGTCCCACCGGCGGCAAACTCCTGCGACTATCCGACAACCATAAGCCGAAAAATATAACATTCTTGCAGTGCGTCGGTTCGCGCGATATTTCGCCACGTGGAAAAGCTTACTGTTCAAAAATCTGCTGTATGTACACGGCAAAACACGCCATGCTCATCAGGGACAAATATCCGGACATTGAAGTTACGGTTTTTTTCATCGATGTTCGCAGCCCCGGAAAGGCATTTGATGAGTTTTACAGGCGGGCTGACGAAGAATACGGCGTGCGCTACATCAAAGGGCAAATCGGTAAAGTTGTTGATGACGGAAACAGCCTTCATATTCAGGCGATTGATATGCTTGACAACAGGAGCTACAACTTTAAAACCGATATGCTTGTGTTGGCAGCCGCAATAGAGCCTGTAAAATCTGTGCGGAGCCTTGCGACATCATTGACCGCCAGCATTGACACAAACAACTTTATGACAGAGGCGCATCCGAAACTGCGTCCGGTTGAAAGCCCGACATCGGGAGTGTTTTTATCAGGCGTCTGTCAGGGACCGAAAGACATACCTGAAACTGTCGCGCAGGCGGGAGCCGCGGCGGTAAAAGTTATCGGCTTGCTCGTGAAGGACAAACTGAAAACCAACCCGTGTGTGGCTATGGTTGACGAGCTTTACTGCAACGGCTGTTCCGCCTGCGAGCCTGTATGCTCATACGGCGCGATAACATACGCCGACTGCGAAATAAACGATCACGGCGTAAAGGGCATACAGCGGCTGGCACAGATAAATAAGGCGCTTTGTCAGGGCTGCGGCGGATGTGTTGTTGCCTGCCCGTCAGGTGCGATGGACTTGCAAGGCTTTTCAAACAGGCAAATTCAGGCGGAGGTTGATGCGATATGTCGATAAATCCCGAAAACAACGTGAAAAAAACGGATTTTACCCCCTTAATTGTATCGTTTTGCTGCAATTGGTGTTCGTATGCGGGGGCAGATTTGGCAGGTTCAAGCCGTTTAACCTATCCGGCGGAGATAAAAATCATCAAAGTTCCCTGTTCTTCCCGTGTAAACCCGCTTTTTGTGCTTAGAGCGTTCCAAAAAGGTGCGGATGGAGTTATTATATGCGGATGCCACCCGGGAGATTGCCATTATAACACCGGAAATTACTACACAAGACGTCGTATGACGCTTTTATTCTCCCTGCTTGATTACATCGGCATTGAACGCGACCGCACACATGTTGAATGGGTTTCTGCCGCCGAGGGAGCCAAGTTTGCAGCAACAATGGACAATTTTGCTGCAAAAATCCATGCATTAGGCAAAAATGTGCGATTGGAGGATCTGCGATGCAAGAGAAAATGAGAGCGAGAGCAAAGGATCTGCTTTCTGATGGGAGTGTCAAGCGGGTTTTAGCATGGAAAAAAGGCGATTTCCCCACAAATCCTGAACCGGCTTTCTTTAATACCGTGCAGGAACTGGATAATATGGTTTATGACCAGTTTTGCTCCTCAAATTTGAGCAACATTATGATAGATGCCGCAAAGTGTGATGGGAAAACGCTGGTTTTTCTCAAACCCTGCGACACATACAGCTTTAATCAACTGTCAAAAGAGCATCGGGTTTCCCGCGAAAAATCCTTTATAATCGGCGTGGGTTGTGAAGGAAACGTAAAAATAGAGGAAATGGAAGAAGTCGGGCTTTTTGAGAGATGCGAGATTTGTACAAAAACGAATCATGTGGTTTTTGACGAGTTAATCGGCGAGGACGTAAAGCCGCGTAACGGGAAAAACCGCTTTGATCCGGTTGTCGCAGTTGAACAAATGTCTCCGGAAGAGCGTTTTGCGTTTTGGCGCTTGCAGTTTTCCCGCTGTATCCGCTGTAATGCGTGCCGCAATTTCTGTCCGGCGTGCAACTGCAAAAAATGCGTTTTTGACAACACCAAGTACGATGTCCAGCAAAAGGCAAACGTCACTCCCTTCGAGGAGCAGCTGTTCCACGTCATCCGCGCCTATCACGTTGCCGGACGTTGCACGGACTGCGGCGAATGCAGCCGAGTCTGTCCGCAAAACATCGACTTGCAGTTGCTTAACCGCAAGCTTATCAAGGATATTAACGAGCTTTACGGCGAATATCAGGCGGGCGACGACAAAGAAGCCATGAACCCGCTCACCCATTTCAACATGGACGCAGACCCCGAACCGGGCATCGTCCATGAAAGGGGGAATTAACATGAAAAAAATCGCAAAAGATAACTGGACAAAGCTTTACACCGTAATATCAGCCTCTTATCCGCTGTATTTGCCGGTTCGCAAGGGCGGACAGCTAAATTACGCCCCCTGGGAAGAAGGCTGTGAGGCGGACATTGAAACCTTAAAAACGCTCAAATCGCCAAAGACATTTTTTCTTCCGCAAGTGGAAAACATTTACACCGCCTCACTGGAGGGGAAAAAGATCAAAATTGAAACGCAGCCGTTTATTGATAAGCAGTTTGTGCTTTTTGGCGTAAAAGGCTGCGATGTCAAAGGCGTTGAAGTCCTGGACAGTGTTTTTTTGTCGCACCCTGTGGATAAGTTTTATCAAGCGCGGCGCGAACACGGGACGATTGTATCGCTTGCCTGTTCTGACCCGCGCGCTACCTGCTTTTGCAAGCCATTTGGCATTGACGCATCAAAACCTGCTGGTGATGTAGTGACATGGATTTCCCCGGACGGCTGGCTGTATTGGAACGCGCAAACGGAAAAGGGGCAAAAACTCACAGATTTTCTTTTAAGCGCCGGTCTTTTTGAAGACGCTGACGAGGCGGATGTGCAGAAAATGGAAAAGGAGATTCAGGAAAAGATAAATGCCTTGCCGTACAGTAGCGGCTTGCCGTTGGATGTGTTTAGTACGGAACATTTGCTGGACTTCTTTAATTCCCCTGAGTGGGATTCCCTGCATCATGCGTGCAAGGCGTGCGGAACCTGTACTTTTATCTGTCCGACCTGCCAGTGTTACGACATAAAAGATTTTAGCGCGGGCAAAAGCGTTATCCATTACCGCTGTTGGGATTCATGTATGTATTCAGATTTTACGCTGATGGCGCACGGCAATCCCCGCAAAACCCAAAAAGAGCGATTCCGCCAGCGTTTTATGCATAAACTTGTTTATCATCAGGAAAAGCACAAGGGAGAATTTTCCTGCGTGGGCTGCGGCAGGTGCGTAAATCAATGTCCGTCTTCTTTAAATATCGTAAAAGTGATAAAAAGTTTGGGAGGCAGCGCCAATGTCTAAAACACCTGATTTTTTGATTCCGCACATAGGCGTTATTGCCGATATTCGGACGGAAACGCCCGATGTCAAAACGTTCCGCGTTGTCGGGCAGGACGGCAAAAAACTTTTTCCCCACAAGCCCGGACAGTGCGCNATGCTTTCTGTGCCGGGAGTTGGGGAAGCGATGTTTTCNATCACTTCATCCCCTGAAAACGATGCCGGGCAGGATTTTAGCATTAAGCGAACCGGTCANTTGACTGAATATTTGCACGCATTGGATCCGGGAGATGAAGTTGCAATCCGTGGCCCATACGGCAATGCGTTTCCTGTTGAAACAGTTTTGAAAGGGCAAAACCTGCTCATTGTTGCAGGCGGCATCGGGCTTGCTCCGGTGGGTGCAGTTGTCAGATACGTTTTTGACAACCGCGCGGATTACGGCTCGCTGGATGTTTTGTACGGCTCCCGCTCCATGGATGACCTGGTTTTTTTGAAAGAAATCGAGGAAACATGGAGCGCCCAGCCTGACACGAAAATCCACTTGACCATTGACCGTGAGCAGTCCGGATGGACCGGGAACGTAGGCTTTGTACCTGCATACCTGAAAGAGATGGCGTTTCCCACGAACAAGATGGCGCTTGTGTGCGGCCCGCCGATTATGATTAAGTTTACGCTGGCGGCATTACTGGAAATGGGTTTTCAAAAAGAGCAGGTTTATACGACCTTGGAACAGAGGATGAAGTGCGGGCTTGGCAAATGCGGGCACTGCACCATCGGATCAAAATATGTTTGTATCGACGGCCCGGTATTCCGCTGCGACGAAGTGGATACCTTGCC
>WQRS01000053.1 GCA_009786615.1 Treponema sp.
CCTGAGTTTTTCAGCAACAACTTCGGCACGCTCACTTTTCATGAAAACGGGCGTTTCACATGGACAGGCAACGCGCTTTTAGTGCCGCAGACAATTCCTGTNTCAGCACTTGGCAGCGGCACAACNGATATGCGGCTTTCTTTNAACGCCGCCATGAGCCAGCACTATTCAGGCGCGTTTACCCTGTTTTTTGACGGCGTTGGCGGCGCGCGTTTCCCCGTCAATTTCATGTACACCCTTGATATGCACGGTTTGCGCATCGAACACGCTCCGATGACAAGCATGGACGGGCTTTCTGTGGTGCGCCGCGCTTCCAGTCCCGTTATGGCAAACTTTTTTAGAATTGAGCGGCAGGAAACGACCGCGCCAGCACCTTTGGGGTCGCAGGATATTTGGGATGATTTGGATATATGGGACATCCCCGATGCCCAGGATTTTGACGTTTTTAGTTTCCTTGACCTGTTTGATGATGGGGATGCGCAAGATGTCCTGCACTAACGGGGGCTGTGCGGTGCCGAATGGTCTTTTAAGGTGCAAGCGCCCGCCGCGCTAACGCAGATTCATGGCGTTTGTACAGTTTTCCAAAGTCTCCCTTGCGTTTGGTGACCGGGACATATTAAAGGACATAAGCTTAAACATTGCCTCAGGCACTCGCGCGGCGCTTGCCGGGGCAAACGGCGCGGGAAAATCCACCCTGCTGAAAGTCATTGCCGGNAAAATACAGGCCGATTCCGGTGACCGCGCCGTGCAGAAAAACTGCCGTATTTCCTACCTCCCCCAATCAGGCATAATACACCGCGGAAAGACTCTGCGGGAGGAAGCGGAAACGGCGTTTACAGGCNTCTTCGATCTCATAACGAGGATGGAGGAACTGGGGCGGGAACTTGAAACGCGCAGCGCGGAAAACAGCCGCACAGCTTCGCTTTTGGAAGAAACTCACCGCCTTCAAGAAGAAATCGAAAACTCAGGCTTTTACCGGCGCGAGGCTGCAATTGCGCAGGTTTTTACAGGGCTTGGCTTTTCCCCNGCCGATATGGAACGGGAATCGGGTGAGTTTTCNGGCGGCTGGCAGATGCGCATTGCGCTTGCCAAGGTTTTGCTTGAAAACCCCGACATAATGCTTCTGGATGAGCCGACAAATTACCTTGACATTGAAGCGAGAACATGGCTTGAATCGTGGCTGCAATCGTTTTCCGGCGGCTGTTTATTGGTTTCTCACGATCGCTATTTTCTTGATGTTTCTATAAACGAGGTTTACGAAATATTTCANGGAAACCTTAAGCGTTATGCCGGAAATTACAGCACCTATGAAAAGCTGCGGGCGGCGGAGCTGGAAAGNCTTGTCAAGCGGTACGAGGCGCAGCAGGAGGAAATTGAAAAAACCGAAGCGCTTATCCGCCGNTTTCGCTATAAAGCGACNAAGGCGGCATTTGCACAGGAGCTTATCAAGCGGCTTGAGAAAATGGAGCGTATTGAAATTCCTGAAAACCTCAAAAAAATCAACATCACTTTCCCGCCGCCGCCGCATTCCGGCCGCATCGCCTTAACGCTTGAGTCGGTGAGCAAGAGCTACGGTGAGCATCAGGTTCTTTCAAGCGTAGACCTCACCGTTGAGGCGGGAGANCGNNTGTTGGTTGCCGGCCCCAACGGCGCGGGNAAAACGACTCTTTTGCGTATTATCTCAGGCGGCGACACCAAACACGAGGGAAGTATCAAACACGGAGCCGGCATTACCGTGGGCTATTTTTCTCAAGACGCCGCCGAAACGCTTTCAGGAAGCCAGACTGTCGAGCAGCACATCGAAGCGCATTCGCCCACGCACCTTATTCCCAAAGTGCGCGGTATGCTTGGCGCCTTTCTCTTTCGCGGCGATGATGTTTTTAAGCCATTGTCGGTTCTCTCCGGCGGCGAAAAAAGCCGCCTTGTTATGCTGCGTATGCTCTTGAAGCCCATAAACCTGCTTATCCTTGATGAGCCTACAAACCACCTTGACCTTCAATCAAAAGACATACTTCTTGAATGNCTTAAAGCTTACGGCGGAACCATAATTTTTGTCTCCCATGACCGCGGCTTTATGGAAGCCTTATCAACAAAAACGCTTGGGCTTCATTCAGGAAANCCGCGCCTTTATTACGGCGGATATGAATACTATCTCCAGCGTTTGGCTTCGGATGCGAATAATCAGACCGGAAATGAAAACACTTTGTCTTCCTCCGGCGTTCAGCCTGATGAAAAGCCCGTTGCATCGTCTGGCGATCCGCAATTAAGCGCGGCGGAACAGCGGGAACTGAATAAACAGCGGCAAGCGGCTTTAAGGCGGCTTGAAAAACAGGAGGCTGAAATCCTTAAAGATATTCAGATGCTTGAAACTGAAAAAACTTTTCTTGACGGGGAACTTTCCAAGCCTGAAGTGTATTCATCAGGTGAGTTGATGAAGGCGGTAAAGCTTAAACTTGAAGAAAACTCACGCTTTATGGAGACGAAAACCAGTGAATGGGAAGCCAAAGCCGAAGAGCTGGCGTCTTTAAGGAATCACTGATTCCTTAAGGCTCAAGGCGGATATATCATGAGTTATCAAATTATCACACTGAACCTTCTTAACCCGCTTTTTTACGCTTCCTGCAACGTTTGCGGGCCTTTTGATTACAGAGAGGAAAACGGCGAGGTGCTTTTTCGCTTTTCTCTTGATAAAACGCGCGCGAACGATTTTGAGCCTGACAAAGCCCGCTATCTTCCGCCGCCGGTTTTTTCCGGCTGTGTGGTTACTGAAGCTCAAACTGAAACTGAAAAAAAAGCGAACAGACAAGCGGAAGGGAAGCCGTTTGGGGAATTGCCCGGCGGCTATTACCTGTTTGCGCAAAAGCGGGAAATAATGAGTGAAAGCGATATTGTTGACATGGCAATCGATATTCAGCAAGAAGGGCTTTGGCAAAGGCTAACGCTTGGCAGAGAACTTTATCTGCGCTATCTTTTTGAGGACGGGAAATCAGTAACTCAGCTTTTCAGGCAAATTGTAGAGAGCTAAAACCGGACTGCTTCCACCATGTATCGTATGGAAAGGTTTGCGCCTTCCCTGCGGGTCATCTCCACAACAAAGATCATCGAATCACCGAAAACCCGCGCCTGACGAATGCGGTATGATGCGATAAGCGGCCGCCAGATTTGCGGCGTTCCCACAACCAGCGTCCTTAACGAACCGTCTCGCCCTCTCCGCTCAAGATTAATGACAAACGACGAACGAAGTGAAGCGCCTGCGCCTTGCACTGTCTGAACAAGCTCCGCCCGGTACATTGCGCCTGTTTCAAAGTTTCTGAACTCAACCTGATTTGGCGCGATTTGATCGAGCGCGATGTAAAGCGGGCGGCCTTGAACGGCGTGGTTTATGCGGTGGTTTTCAACCAACAGCGAGCTGCGTATCAAAAGATTGCGGAATGTGCCCGAACCGTCTTGACCAAAAACAATCGGCGTTTCGTGGACATACGAAACTCTGCCGCCCGGCACAAAATCGTTGCGCGGCACATCAACGACAAACAAATCCGCCCAAGGGCGCAGTGTCCCTGCTTGAACCCCATATTGCGCGAACATAAAAAGTGTACCGTCAGGAGAAAAACCCAAATCGACAAAAGTTGCCGTATCTTGAGCCTGAAGATTTGCCGCGCAAAAAAATACGAATGTGGCAAGTGCGAAATAGCGTTTTTTATTTAACATATCTTACCCCTCTAGAAATAGTATCGGTACTTGAGATAAAGCCTTGAGCATTAGGCAAAAATGGTCGATTTTAAAGTAATGACGCTTTTGGCACGTAACAATGTATTTAACGGGGCAATAATACTCATTTCGCTGTGCTTTGTGTTTACCATGGTTGGCGCGTACTTCGCCTTTGAAAACTATCCTTACGCTGTGCAAGACGCCGACTCGCGCGCCGGCGGCATTATGCAGGCGCTTCTGGGCGAACGAATAAGCCCTGAAAGTACCGTTCCATTTTTTACCGTGCTTGCGGCGGTGATCTACTCGCTTGTCAGCATGATTTTAATCCGCCATTTTTTTGAGCAAACCCAATCACCTGAAATACTTTTTTTCGCTCTTTTTGTGATTTCGCTCTCATTGGAATTCGCCCGCATCATCATCCCTTTGCGAATTGCGCTGGAATTTCCCGCGATGTATGTATTACCGCCGCGCGTATTCTCCTTTTTGCGCGTTATTTGGGGCTGTTTGCGCTTTTTGCCGCAAGCGTTTATGCTGCGGGTCTTGATGCGCAAAGACAGCAAAACGCCCTTTTTCTCATAAGTTTGGCGGCGCTTTTTATCGCTATTCAACTTCCGGTTGACGGCACTTCATGGAATTCCGCGCTTATGCCGTGGATCGGGCAGCAAGCCACATTTCTCATGGCGGAAGTTGGTGATTCTCATTGTTACCGTGCTTACTTTTTTCATTTCCGCGTACACGCGCGGCTCCAAAGCATACTCATTTATAGGCATTGGCACGTTTTTTGTGTTCATAGGCAGGAATATGCTTGTAAGTTCTGATACGTGGATTACGCCGCTTCCCGGGCTGCTTTTGCTTACCATCGGCACGTATCTCATTGCTTCCCGCTTGCGGCGCGAATATATGTGGCTGTAATGGGTTTGAGAGCGCTTCCAATGCCGCTTTTAATGCCGGCTTGAGCGGAAAAGCTCCACAAAGTGCCGCGGCGTAATGTCTTGCGCGCCCAGCGCCGTTTTATAATCCAGCGGCATCCCAAAGTCAAGAAAATCAAAGCCTGATTTTTCAAGCCACTGCGCCATAAGGATTATTTGCACAGTTCCCGCGTTGTCTTCTTCATACCAGCCTGAATAGCTTGTGTAAACCCGCCCCATAACAACGCCGATTTCGCCGGCTTTAAGTTCGCCGTCACGGTATACGCCAAAAGAAACCGGTTTTACCCGCGTATCACTTTTTGCGCGCACTATACGCAAAAGCCATGTAAGCGGCGGAGTAAGCCAGTCAGAACCGTGAATTGAAACGCACTTCTGTAGGATGAGATCGAAATCTGAATCAATGCGCAGTTCGTAACGCGGCAAAAAGCGGCGAACGCTCTTTTTGATATGCAAGTCGGGGAAAAAAAGTGTGGAGCGCACCAGGTGAAGTTTCGGCAGCAGGATGAAAAAACGCTCTTCAAGCGGGCGAACGCGCTCCTTGTCGCTGTCAATTTCAGGCGGCGGTTCGGCAGCGGCGTATTCATCGTCTGTCGCGGCGCTTGATTCCCTTTCAGAAGAAGGTGAGTCGTCCTTTAACTCAGCAGACATGACCAAAAAGCCTGCTTCCATAAGCCTGATTATGAAATCGACATCGAAGTCGTGCGCAAGGCAAAATTCTTCGTTGTAGTCAGTGGCAAGCATTGCATCGACTACCCGGTCGCAGTCATCTTCCGGGTCTATAAAAATATGCCCTGACGGGAAGTAACGCAGTGGATAAAAACTCACCTTTTCAGTATAAAGTAAAACNGATGGATTGACTATCTGGTGATTTATTTGTAATGCTTATGTATGTTTCAATATCCACTTTGTTACAGTGAAGTACTCCCTGAAGAATACCGTGCCGCCGCCGAAGGGCTTTTTCCTCCCGGCGGGTTTTCCGACGGAAAGCTTCGCGTTGAGGCTGCCGAGGCGTTTGCGGATATTTTAGGCATAGGNGAAGATTTCAGGCNCCTTGTAAGCGGAGAGGCTAAAGGACAGGCTGCGCACCTTTTTCTGGAGCGTTTTCAGAATAACCTCGATCTTTTGATCCAAAAGACCTGGGTTGAAAAGGATGAAGAAGCCCGCAAGGAAAACCTTTTGGATTCGATTCCGCACCTTGTTGAGGCTGTTGAAAAAGGCGATTATTCCCAGGCGCTGGAAGAGTTCGGTCCGATTTTGCGGGAACTTGCGTATCTTTTTTTCGGCGAGCAAAGCCTGAAAGACGATTTTGGCGAATATGTACTGCGAATTGACGACCAAATCGGGCTTTTTTGGTGGTACGGCGGGCAAGTCAACGCTGTTCGCAGCGCTTCGTGGGTGAAAACCGCCGAACGAAAGTCTCTTGCCGCCCTGCTTTTGCTGGGCATTTGTTATCTCACTAATTTTTAGCCGCAGCGCTAATTTGGAGTATCACCATGGAAACGAACGCAAGCTCTGACAGCACCGATTTTATCAGCGAGTTCATCAGGGAAGACTTAAAAAGCAGGCGCTACGATTACGTCCTTACCCGTTTCCCGCCTGAACCAAACGGCTGGCTGCACATCGGGCATTGCAAGGCGTTTTCTATCTCGTTCACAATGGCTGAACGTTTCGGCGGGAAGTGCAATCTGCGCATGGACGACACCAATCCCGCGAAGGAAGATTATTCCTACGTTGAGGCGATTAAGCGTGATGTGAAATGGGCAGGTTACGATTGGGAAGACCGCGAATATTACGCATCGGATTACTTTGAGTTTTTGTATGAAAAAGCGGTTTTGATTATAAAAAAGGGAAATGCTTATGTCGATGACCTTACCGAAGAAGAAATGCGTGAATATCGCGGCACGGCAGTTCCTGACAAAAACAATATCACGATGACACCTCCGGGGCGCAACAGCCCGTGGCGGGATCGCAGCGTGGAAGAAAATCTTGACCTGTTTGCGCGGATGCGGGCGGGGGAATTTCCTGACGGCGCAAAAACCCTGCGCGCCAAAATCGACATGACTCACCCCAACCTTATCATGCGCGATCCTGTGATGTACCGGATACGGCGCGAAACACACTACCGCGTAGGCGATGATTGGCTTATTTATCCCATGTACGACTACCAGCATCCGCTTTCGGATGCCAAAGAGGGAATCACTCATTCGCTGTGCTCGCTTGAGTTTGAGATTCACCGTCCTCTGTACGAATGGTTCATCCGCGAAGCCGAAGTCTTTCCATCGCGCCAAATTGAGTTTGCCCGCCTTAACATGACGCGCACCGTTTTGAGCAAGCGCTGGTTATTGAAACTCGTGGAAGAAAAGCACGTTTCAGGCTGGGATGATCCTAGAATGCCAACGGTTGCAGGCTTGCGTCGGCGTGGATACACACCGGCGGCAATCAGAAACTTTGTTTCGCAGGTGGGAATTTCCAAAACGGACTCTATGGTTGACATTGCCTTTCTTGAATACTGCCTGCGCGAAGACCTGAACAAAACAAGTTTGCGCGCTATGGCGGTATTAAAGCCGCTGAAACTTATCATTGACAATTGGCCTAGAGGAAAGGTTGAGGAAGTTGAAGCAGTGAACAACCCCGAAAACGAAGCGGCGGGAAAACGGATGATCCCTTTTTCCGGTGAGCTCATAATAGAGCGGGAAGATTTTGAAGAAGTTCCCCCGCCCAAGTATTTCCGCCTTTATCCGGGCAACAGCGTACGCCTACGTTACGGCTACATTGTGACTTGCACCGGATGCGACAAGGACGAAAACGGAAACGTAATTGCCGTGCGCTGCACATATGATCCTGAAACCAAAAGCGGAAATACTCAAGAAGACGGCAGCGCAAAAAAAGTGAAAAGTACGATTCACTGGGTTTCCGCTTCCCACGCCGTTCCCATTGAGGCAAGAATTTATGACTATCTTTTTACAGTGGAAAGACCTATGGACGTTGAGCCCGGCAAAACGTTCCTTGACAACCTTAACCCCAACTCGCTGGAAGTAATATCAACCGCTTTCGGCGAACCTTGCCTTGGGCAGGCAAAACCGGAAGATCGTTTTCAGTTCGAGCGGCTGGGGTACTTTGTCCGCGACAAGGATTCAGGCAGCGAAGGTCAGCCGGTGTTTAACAAGACAGTCGGCTTGCGGGATACGTGGGCGAAGGTGAAGCGGAATAGCTAGAAGGGCGCGGCGTTTTTTCAAATGCTTACTTGACAGATCAAGCTATTACCTCCATAATCTTAACAACGGCGGTTTTGTATAAGCCTTAAATCTGCGTGTTC
>WQRS01000054.1 GCA_009786615.1 Treponema sp.
TTCGGCTTTTGCCGCACGCTCGTCAGATCGCCTGTTCATGATGAAATAAACTGTGGGCATAAGGAACAAGGTCATAAGCGTTCCGAAAGACAAGCCGCCAAGAACGGTTTTGCCTATGGGCGCTACAATCTCCGAACCTTCGCCGGGGAAAAACGCCATCGGCACAAGACCAAGAACCGTAGAAATGGTGGTCATCAAAATCGGACGCAGTCTGTTTCCGGCGGCTTCAACGCAGGCTTCGTGCAGCGGCATTCCCCGCTTGCGCAGGAGGTTGGTGTAGTCAACCAAAACGATACCGTTGTTGGTTATTATGCCGACAAGCACCAAAAGCCCGACCGCGGTAAGCACGTTAAACGTATCGCCTGTTATCATGTAAATGGCGACAATGCCGATGAACGAAAGCGGAATTGTGAAGATGATGATAAACGGCGCCTTAAACGACTCAAAAAGACTCGCCATGATGCCGAATACGAGGGCAATTGCCAGAACAACGATGAGGGCAAAGTTAGCCATCAGTTCCTGCATTTCCGCCTGATCGCCGCCAAAGTCAATGATAATGTCATCTTCGACAGGAATATGGGCGGTGAGGAGAGCCTCAACCTCCTGCTGGAGCACGTTGATTCTTGTTCCCGCCACCGCGCCTGCGGTTACGTTAATAACGCGGCTTTGGTTTTCACGGCGTATGGTGATGGGGCCGGTTCCCTCCTGATAGTGAACAAAACTTGAAATCGGAACACGNCCGGCAATCGGGCTGTTGACAAAAATTTGGTCAAGCGCCGGACGTGTGCTCCGGTCAGCTTCGGCAAGGATAAGCACGACATCATAGTCCCTGCCTCCGGCCCTAAAACGTGTTGCCGTAATGCCGTCAACCGCCGCTCTGATTTCGTTGCCGACAGTGAACGTGTTAAGCCCCAGNGCGTACATGGTATCGCGGTTGATGATTATTTCGATCTGGGGCANTCCATCCTCAAGGTCAACTTCAGGCTCGGTGATTCCGGGCAGAGTGTCAAGCAATACGGCGATTCTGTTGGCAACCTCTTGCCCGCGTACCAGATCGTCAGTGCGGATGGTGATTTGTATGGGGCTTCCGCCGCCACCGGCACCACCGCCGCCAAAACCCGCTTCAAAGTTAAACGAAACGCCGGGGAAAGCGTGGAAATGTCTGCGCAATATCTCCCTAATGTCCTCCGCGCTTTCGACACGATCCCTAAACGCCGGCAGGTTAATTCTAAGCGTGCCTGAATTGCTCGCCCCTGTGCCAAACATCCCGCCGCCGGCGTTTATGATAAGCGCCTCAAAGCCTTGAACTTCGCTACGCACGACAGCTTCAAGCTGGTGCAATACAATCTGGGTTTGCGGCAGAGGTGTACCAACCGGAAGCGTTGCCCGCACAATAACGGCATCTTCATCAATTTGCGGCATGAAAACCCAGCCAACCACCGGAATCATAAAAACGCTTCCGACAAAAAGCGCGGTTATCACAAGAATGACAATCAGCTTGCGCCGCAGAATCCTGTCCACCGCACGGCGGTAAATGTCATCAAGCCACTTTAAAAAGCCCGCAAACACGCCGTCAATTTTGGCGAGTGTGCCTTTAAGCGGTTTTTGCTTGCGGGTGACAAGCGGCAGATAGTGGCTTGCAAGAACTGGCACGAGGAACACGGCGGTGAAAAGCGAAATTGTCAGTGAGATAACGACCGTAAACGCAAGACCCGCGAACATTTGCCCCGCTACGCCCAAAACGCCCTGAAACAAAACCAACGGCGCAAAAACGCAGATGGTTGTCAGCGTAGAAACCGTAATCGCCAAAAGCATTTCCTTCGTGCCCAATATCGCCGAAGTTTTCAGTTTTGCGCCTTTTTCGCGGTAATGATAAATATTTTCCAAAATGACGATAGAGTTATCAACAAGCATACCAATGCCGAGAATCAGACCTGCCATCGTCATAAGGTTAAGCGTAAGACCGGCGAAGTACATAAACATCAGCGTGATTGAAATGGAAACGGGAATACTTATCCCTATGATCATTGTGGGTTTGCCTGATCGTAAAAAGAGAAAGAGAACAAGCACACACAAAATTGCGCCGTACAACGCGGTGGATGTAACTTGGCTGAGTGAGTTTTCGATCATGTTNGTNGTGTTGAAAAGCTCGATTATGCCGATGTCAGGCGGAAGTTCACGGCCCATCCTTTCCACTCTGTCGCGCAGGTCATTCGCGGCCTGCACGGAATTTGTGCCGCTTTGCCGCTGAACAAGCAGCATTATCGCACTTTCGCCGTTTACAAAAACCGCGCTTGTTTCGTCACGGAAAGACGGGAACACGTCAGCCAGATCGCGCAAATAAATGCGGTGGGGCATCTCAAACTGCCCGTTTACTATGCCGCCGCCACGGTGCGAGACGGTTGTGTTTCTGATTTGGTCGATTGTCGAAAACTCGCCCATTGTTGTGAGTATGAAAGAAAGATCGTTTTCGATGATGGTTCCGGCGGCAACTTGCACATTTTGGGCGGCAAGCACCTGTTGTATCTGCGTAACCGTCAAGTCGTAGGCTTCAAGGCGGTTTTGCGGGATTTCCACCCGTATAATCGCTTCCCGCCCGCCGACAAGCGAAGCGGTGGCAATGCCGGGCGTTTGCTCTATGCGGGGAACAATGACATCTTCGGCAAGCTCATGCAATTCTTCCGGGGTTCGGTTTCCGGTTACCATAAGCCCGACAATGGGAATCATGGCGGGGTCAAAGCGGAAAATCATAGGTGTGCCCGCCCCGTCAGGCAATGCACCGCGCACCATTTCCAGCGCATCCCGCACAGAATTGGCGGCATCCGCCAAATCTGTGCCGAATGTAAATTCGAGCATAACCATACCCGTATTTTGGCTTGCGGTTGAGGTAATGTTTTCCATGCCCGAAACGCCTGCGAAAGCCGCCTCTAGCGGTCTGACTATCGAACGCTCAACTTCTTCAGGGCCTGCGCCTGGAAATGTGGTGAAAACCACGAGCATGGGAAAGTCAATTTCCGGGTAAAGATCCACGGATAAATTCCTGAGTGAAAAAAGACCTAACCCAATCAACAGGAGAAAAATTATAAAAACTGTGGTTGGTCGTGAGACAACACTTTTTGCTAATGTCATGGTTTCCTCTTTATTAGCTCACATCTGCCGGCGGTGTGCGATATACAACATTAATTCGAGCGCCGTCATAAATGATTGTCTGCCCTCGAATTACAACTTCCTCATCGGCATTCAAGCCGTGTACAACTTCCATAAGCCCATCGATCATGATGCCCGGAACAACATCGCGGCGGCGGGCAACCGGAGCTTCAGGGTCGGAGTTATCCACTACAAAAATAAACTGCTCGCCAAAGCGGGTAAGCATTGCCGCGGAAGGGATTTGCACCACGTTTGGGCGCTCCTCAGTGATTATGCGCACTTGAGCGAACATTCCGGGCCTAAGCCTGCCGTCTGAATTCTGCACCGTAACGCGGGTTTCCATTGTGCGCGATGCCGGATCAAGAATGGGGCTTAATTCGGCAATTCGCCCGTAAAACGTTTCGCCGGGCCACGCGTTAAGAATTATTTCGCTTGGCTGGTTTAGTGCAACACGCGAAATAAAGCGCTCGGCAACTCGAAGCCGAATCTCAAGCTCATCCCCTGCGGCAATGCGCGCCATAGGAAATGCTTGATTCACCGTCATTCCAAGTTCAGCCGGAAGCGCGATAACCGTTCCGCCCACAGGCGCACGTACAAGGCTTGGAATAAACTCCATTCCGGGGCGCGATGGGTCAACTTCGGCAATGGGGTCATAAAAGTTTACGCGGCTGCCCACGTTCACAAAAAGCCTGCTTACCCTTCCCGCGGCATCTGAAAAAGTGTCCACTGTGGAAGCGGCAACAACATCACCTGAAATCGAAAAGTGATCACGGATTCGTCCCTCAACCGATGTCGTAACGCCGACAGCGTACACAATGAAGTCCATAGCGTCATCCGCACCTCCACCTCTGCCCCATGCCTCTCTGATGCGCGCGCATCCCGAGAAGGAAAGAACCGTCAAACATACGATAACCGCGACAGCCGCGGCGGCTTTTAAGGCACTTTTATGCTTTTTCATATCTTACATACTCCCGTTTCCGCTCAGTGTTCCAAAAGGAATTCCCAGCGAATATTCTAACGTAATTAAATAATTTAAATAATTAAACTGCTCGGTTATAACCCGTAAACGCGCCTGATCCAGCGCCAGCGATGCATTTTGCACCGCCTGAAAATCCTGAAGCCCCGCACGGAAAGCCTCTTCGGTAAGGCGGAAGGATTCTTCGGCAAGGTAAACAGTCGCCTGCTGAACTTCCATGTTTACCCTAATCCGTTCAAGCGAATTGACAATGTTAAAAATCTCCAGTTCCGTTTGGCGTATTGTCTGGGCAAGATTGATGTTTTGTATCTGCAAGCCTGAGTCTATATTCCTGATTTGCTGACCTTCTGTGGTGAACGGCAAAAGCCCGTTAAAACTCATGCCAAGCGTGATAGCAAAAACGCCTCCGGCTTGCCCCTCGGTAGTCCAGTTGCCGCGGTCAAACCAGCTTTCGTTCATCGGATCGGCTGCAAACGCTGATTGCAGCGACCAGTTAAAATTGATAAACGGCGTGCGGTGCTGAAGGCTAACGGCTCTCCGCTGTGATTGCATGGTGATAATGTTTGCGCGAAGTTCAAGGATTTCAGGCTTTGAAGCTGTGGCGCGCGAAATCATTTCCGACATATCCCAGGGAATGACCGAAGTTTCAAAGCTCACAGGCTCTAGCTCAAGGGGAATGTCGTGCGGCAAGCCCAAAAGCAGGGCGAAATTTCCTTTCAGTACCCGCATACCGTCTTCAAGGTCGCGTAGAGCCGGGCGCATATTTTCCACAGCCACTTGAGCTTGCAGCCACATAAGGCGGGGAACAAGACCTGCCAAAAAACTGGCTTCCGCCATATCCGCCTGACGCTGTGTGTTAAGGTAACTTTCTCTTAACAAAGCGACATTTGCCTGCATAAGCAGTATGTTGTTGTACATTTGGCGTATGCCCTGTTCCATCTGTAAACTTGCGCGCTCAAAGGTTATAAGCCCTGCCAGATATTCGTTGCGAACGAGTTCGACCCCCCCGATAAGCGCCATGCTAAGAGTCAGATCCGCCGTGAGCGCGGCCAAAAGGCTCCATGCGGGCGCATCCGGTATCGCCCCGGGCGGCATTCCGGGCGGTAAAAGGGCAGGGGGAATTGCAGGGGCAGGCCAGTTTGTCCGCGCCATCGTCCCCCGCACGCCGACAGTGGGTACAAAGCGGTTCCACACCAAATTTGCCGCCCGCCTTTGCATGTCCAAATTAACTCGCGCCATTTCAAGGTTCAAATTATTTCTGATCGCCATTTGTGCAGCGAGGTTTGGGGTAAGGCGTAAGGGGCTTTCATCCTGCGCTGCTCCTTCAGGGCTCGCTTGGGCATGGGCAAATGTTACGAAGCCCAGCAATAGGAAGAAAGCTATAGGCAACAAACGGCGGAAAAGACGATTCATTAAATACTCCTCTACAGTATTTGCGACAGGCAGCAATATTTTCTGTATGCCGCGCAAATTTACAGTATAACGTAACAGCATATTTTTTTCAAAGGTACAAACCTTTGATTGCACAGTCGACAAAACTGCAACTTTTTGTCAAAACTTAAGCAACCTTTTTCTTTTGCTCTTGTCAAATCAAGATGCAGCCGAAAGTTCTATCAAACAGTGTGGGCAACGATCGAAGCTCACTATAGATAATAACTATACGGCAAAAAGGCAACAGAAAAAGGTAAACTTATGGTAAAGTAATTGTACTGCCATACCTGTTACCATTTTAACCAAGAGGAAATATGGCAAGGAAAGGAAAAATTATCATACACAGGGAAAAATGCAAAGGATGTTATTTGTGTATTAAAGCGTGCCCTGTGAAAGTGATAGAAAAAGACGCTGAATTAAACACTTCAGGCGCTTACCCCGCCCGTCCGGTTCAGGGGAATACCGCCTGCATAGCATGCGGCAACTGTTACGAAGTATGCCCGGATGTGTGTATAGAAGTTTTTGAAATAATGTGAGGAGGCTCCATTGAACAAGTTATATAGTGATAAAGTTATCGATAAGGTTTTGATGAGAGGCAACGATGCCATCTGCGAAGCGGCAATACGCGCCGGATGTGCGGCATATTTTGGCTATCCGATAACCCCGCAAAACGAAATGCCCGCGTATATGTCAGAACACATGCTGCAAAGGGGACGNATTTTTATCCAGGCGGAAAGCGAAACCGCCGCTGTGGTTATGGTTTACGGCGCTTCCTGCGCGGGCGCNCGGGCAATGACAAGCACCTCAAGCCCCGGAATGAGCCTTAAACAAGAAGGCATTTCNTACGCGGCTGGTGCGGATATTCCCTGCGTCATTGTAAATGTCGCGCGCGGCGGCCCCGGTCTTGGCAATATNGCGCCCGCGCAGGGCGATTATTTTCAGGCAACGCGCGGCGGCGGTCACGGCGACTATTATTGCATCGTTTTGGCACCACAAAGCGTGCAGGAATGTGCCGATCTTACCTATCTCGCCTTTGATCTTGCCGATAAATACCGCACTCCGGTCATAATTCTGGCTGACGGCATGGTTGGGCAGATGGTTGAAGGCGTAGTTCTGCCGCCGGAACGTGACATGAACGACTTGCCAAAACGTCCGTGGGCGGTGGGTAGAATGGCGAATCGCCTTTCGCACCATATCACGTCCCTTGACCTTGACCCGAATAAACTTGCATCGTTTACATTGGCACGTTTTGAGCGTTACCAGAAAATCAAACANGANGAAACCCGCTTTGAAGCAACGGACGTNGACGATGCGGATATTACGCTTGTTGCATACGGAACTTCGGCGCGGGTTTGCCTTGGCGCGAAAAAGCTTGCCAAAAAAGAAGGCATAAAAGTCGGGCTTTTCAGGCTTATTACCCTGTGGCCTTTTCCTTTTGATGCGCTTGGTGCCATCGCCAAAAACGGCAAACCGTTTCTTGCGGTGGAAATGAGCCTTGGGCAAATGGTTGAAGATGTGCGGCTTTCGGCTTTGAGTAACGCGCCGGTGCATCTTTTGGGGCGTACAGGCGGGGTTATTCCCACCGAAGAAGAAGTTTTTGCCGAAGTTAAAAGCATTTTGGGGAGAAATTAGATATGGGTGAAAAAAAATTACGCGGGCGGCCGGAAAGCCTTTATGACGTTACCACAAAATATTGCAGCGGCTGCGGACACGGAGTTGTCCACCGCATTATCACTGAAATTATTGATGAAATGGGCTTGCGGGAAAAAACGATACTCTTAAACCCCGTTGGCTGTTCTGTGTGGGCAGATCTGTACTTCGACACCGACACGGTGCAGCCGCCGCACGGAAGGACTCCCGCCGCCGCAACGGGCATTAAGCGGATTTTGAACGATCACTTGGTGATTTGTTATCAGGGAGACGGTGATATGGCGGCAATAGGCACCGCCGAAATGATCCACGCGGCAAATCGCGGTGAGAAGTTCACCACGATTTTCGTGAACAACGCCATATATGGCATGACCAGCGGGCAAATGGCTCCAACCACACTTATCGGGCAAAAATCCGCCACTTCCACCGGCGGGCGTGATCCGGTGCATGCGGGCATGGGTTTTCCCATCAAGGTTTGTGAGCTTCTTAAAACGCTGGACGGAACGGCGTATATCGCGCGCGGCTCGGTACACAACGCCGTTTGCGCACGCAAAACCAAAAACCTTATCCGCGAGGCATTTAACCTTCAAATGAGCGGAGTTGGCTC
>WQRS01000055.1 GCA_009786615.1 Treponema sp.
GAAATGCTTTCCCGCGCTATGAAAGCCTATCTTAACGGAATGCTATCAAACGAGGAAGTTATCGCCGAACTTCTGAAAATGGCAAAAGACATGGCGGCTGCCCACGCGGAAGGTGATGCCCTGGGGCTTTCCGCTGAGGAGCTGGCGTTTTATGATGCTTTGACCCGCCCCGAAGCCGTAAAAGACTTTTACCGCAACGAACAGCTTGTTGCAATGACACGCGAACTCACGGGGATGCTGCGCAAAAACCGCACAATTGACTGGCAAAAAAAAGAATCCGCCCGTGCCGGCATGAGGCGCATGATACGAAAGCTGTTGGATAAATACGATTATCCGCCGGAAGGTCTGGAAGATGCCATGAATACGGTCATAGGGCAGTGCGAAATGTGGACGGATAATCATTGAAGAAAAGCCCATGATAAACCTGTTAAAATAACATCATGGCTGTGTTGGTATATGCAGCCTAAGCCCCATATTTAACTAACACATTATTTTCAGGTAAATTTTTAAGGAATAACTTTTCCAGTGATCCAATATTTTTCATTTCGTCATTTTCAATAATTTCTCCATCATGCAATAAAACGCAATGATCAACAAAATTATCCAAAAATTCAATAACATGACTTGAGAATAATATTGTAACATTTTTACTTTTATAATGCTTAAGCAGGTTTTTTATTTTTATATTGGAAATAATATCAAGACCGTTGTTTGGTTCATCCCAAACAATAGTATCAATCTCTCCAATAAGGCTTGCAACCAATTGAACTTTCTTTTTCATTCCAGAAGAACATTCCTTGAATGGCTTGTGAGTGTACTTATCAATTTCAAAATACTTGATTAGCTCATCAGTTTCAGTCAACAACTTGTTCTTTCCTGTTTTCAAAATTGTTGCCAACTCTATGTTTTCCATACAGGTTAAATATGGATATAAATATTCGTCGCTAGGCATAAATGCTATCTTTCTCCGATAGGGAAGAAAATCTTTTTCGTTTGTTGTTTTAATTGAATTGTGAGATACAAATCCTGATGTTGGAATATAAAGACCTTCTATGCAATTAAACAAGGTTGTTTTTCCCGCACCATTATAACCAATAATGCCGTATATGATCCCAGGGGAGAATTGCAGATTTATGTTCTTGATACCACAATCTGAGTTAAATATCTTAACAAGGTTTTCACATATTATCATAACAATGACCACTCTCTATATTCATTTTTTGCTTTTATAAATGTACCCAAAAGAGGAATTGTTAAAAGTGACAAAAAGACGACAGGCAATGTGCTTATCCATATAGTTAGCGCAATAACAAACGATAATGTTATCGTTTTCACTAACACACTTCCGACTGTGAAAGCGATATTTATTGTGATAAAAAACAGTACAACCACACAATACAGTATTTAAATAAGAGCGGCGGATTAATGATAATTCCAACAATAATAAAAAAGACTAACAAGAATCCGTAAATTCCACCAAGAAAAAATATCGATCGTTTTATGTGATATTTAAAATCATTCGGTGAAATTATTGCCTGAAATTTCCAATTTATACTTGGCACAGAATCAATTATTCCGGCAAATCCGACCGAAAATAAAATTGTCACGGATATAAAAAAGAATAACTGGATTCCAATTTCATAATGAAGATTAATGTCTTTTGTGATTTCAACCACAATAATCAAAAATAAGGCTGTGCAGAATATTAACATGGATAAAAAATTTGGAGTTAGATAATCATGTACAGTGCTTTTTATAAGCGGATTAAGCTTTAATATTTTTGTCCTTGTTTTAATTCTCCTTTTGTCAATGTTTTTGCATTTATGATACATCAATAAAATTGATAAAATATTGACAACAATGTAAGTCCGATTATCACAATAAAATAAATCACATTGGTTACAAAATTGAACGCGAATAAATTGAAGCAAAATAACATTATATTGTTCTTCAATGCCTGTTTTATGCAAAATCTAACGATGATATTTTTATTATGATATTTACTCTTTGAATATTTAATTAACACCGGCATAACATTATAATTTTTTAATGAGTTCAATAATGGGCAAGCTATAAGAAACGATACGGCTATGATTAATGCTCCTATACTTAGAACTAATTCAATATGCCTATTTGAAAAGGCATATATAAAGGAACCAATAATTATTATTGACCATACTGCAAAAACTGGGGAAGATTTCAATAGACTAAATATTTTCTTTAATATGATTTTTACCCAAAATAGCGCTAATGCCATGATTGGCAATTATATTCCACACCCTCTTCCCCTGCTAGTAGCCCCGACATCCGTTTCCGCGCTATACTAACCTAGGTCAATAGTTATGAGCATCACACAGTTCCCTGCGTTCTTGCAGAAAATCGCCGGATCTCCCGCTGTAAAAGTTATTTTAAAAGCCGCCGATGAGGGCAAGTTCCCGCTGGAAATCGATGCGGCTGAGGGGAGCTTCCCGGCCATACTCATCTCCCTCATGCGCCGCGGCGGAACGGTCGCCGTGGTCGTACCCACCGATGCCGAAGCCGCAATGCTTGCGCAAGACTTGCAAACCGCGGGTGCTGTCACGCATGATGGCGGTTCCGTTGTCATTTTCCCGTGGTGGGGCGCGATACCTTACCGCGAAATGCCTCCGCTTTCGCCGGTGTTCGGCGAGCGGACAGAAGTTCTTTCCTCACTTGCTTCTGGTTTCAGCGGTGTGGTCATCTTGAGCCAGCGGGCATATCTGACCCCTTTGCCGCCGCCTGATTACCTGGCAAAGCTCCTTGTCACCGTTAAAACCGGCGCGAAGATGGATGCCTCAGCGCTTGCCCAAACGCTCGCCCACTACGGCTATGTGCGGGTGCCGCGCGTGCAGGTGCGCGGTGAGTTCGCTTTGCGCGGCGAAGTNCTTGACATCCTTTCAGGCGGCGGNGAAGCGTACCGCATCCTTTTTGATTTTGATCGTATCGAATCCATACGCCGCTTTGATCCGGAAAGCCAGACCGGACTTGAAAAACTCACTCACCTTGCTGTGCATCCGCTGAAAGAAGTAATCTGGACTGATGAACGCATCGAAGTCTTAAGCCGCAATCTGGANNTCTTTGAGGAGTTTCCAACAGGCGGACAGGCGATACTTGAGGAACTTGTAAGCCGCAAAAGCGTAAGCGGCGAGGAACTGCTTTTTCCGCTTGCGTTTGAAAAGCCCGCTGTCTTCACCGATTACCTTTGCTCAGGNGGAAATCCGGGTACGATTATCCANCTTGANTACGAGCGCCTTACCAACGCGGAGGAAAGTTTCCAGCGCGAATATGCAAGCCTGTATTCCAAAGCCCGCCGCATAAAAGAAGTGCCGCTGCCCGAACGCATTCTCCTTAACTTTAAGGAAGTTTCCCGTCTTATGCCGCGGCGCATTTCTTTCATGTCGATAAAAGGCGGCGGCGAAGAAGGTGCACAACGTTTGAGCGCCGCCTGTGATCCGCCGCGCAGCTTTTTCGGCAATATTGAATATCTGAAGGAAGAATTCGCAACGCTAAAAAAACTTGGCTGGAGCCTTGTTGTGGCGGCGGAATCGGGAGTGCAGGCTTCGCGCATCGTTGAACTCCTTAAAGACGAAGATATTTCGGTGGAGGCTTTGCCGTTTCAGTCAGGTTTTGCCCTGCCTGACATCAAGTTCATGCTCATTCAGGAGAACGAGATTTTCGGCCGCCGCCGCCGTCCGCCAAAATCGCTTAAAACCGTACGAAGCGCCGTCATCGACACCTTTCTCGAACTGAACCCGGGCGATTATGTTGTGCACGTTAATTATGGCATCGGGCTTTTTAAGGGAATTGAGCGCATTAAGGCGCTGGGATACGAGCGCGATTACATCAAAGTTGAGTATTCAGGTGAAGAGACGATTTTTGTGCCCATCGAGCAGGTAAACCTCATACAGCGTTATGTCGGGAACGAAGGAAATCCGCCACGGTTGGACACGCTAGGATCGAAAAGCTGGGAAAACCGCAAAGGCAAGGTTAAAAAATCCGTTGAGGACTTGGCGGAAAAACTCCTTTCACTGTATTCGCGGCGCAAGCAGTCGCAGGGTTTTGCTTTTCCAAANGACACCGAGTGGCAGACTATGTTCGAGGCGGCGTTCCCATTTGAGGAAACCGANGACCAGCTCCGCTGTGTTGAGGAAATCAAGGCGGANATGGAAAGCCCCCATCCTATGGACAGGCTNATNTGCGGGGACGTGGGATTCGGCAAAACCGAAGTTGCTGTGCGTGCGTGCTTTAAGGCTATAATGGGCGGCAGGCAGGCGGCGTTCCTTGCGCCCACAACCATTCTTGCCGAGCAGCATCACGAAACTTTTAAGGAACGCTTCGCCCAGTTTCCAATAAGGCTTGCAATGCTTTCCCGTTTTGTTGACAAGGCGAAAACGAAAAAAATTATCGAGCAGGCGCGCAACGGCGAAATTGACCTTCTCATCGGCACGCACAGAATAATACAAAAAGATGTTGTTTTCAAAAATCTGGGCTTTATGGTGATTGATGAGGAGCAGCGTTTTGGCGTTAAGGACAAAGAGCGTCTGAAAGAGATGAGGGCAAACATCGACTGCCTCACTCTTTCCGCCACGCCCATTCCACGCACACTCCACATGAGTCTTCTAAAAATCAGGGACATGAGCCTTTTGGCAACTCCGCCCCAAAACCGCCACGCAATTGAAACTAGGGTTGAGGAGTACAACGAGGAGGCAATCGCCGCCGCAATCCGCCTTGAAGCAGAACGCGGCGGGCAGGTGTTTTTCCTGCATAACCGCATCGAAAGCCTGCACGAGACGAAGATGAAACTACAACGATTGGTGCCTGAGATGCTTATTGAAACGGCGCACGGTCAAATGGACGGGCGTGATCTTGAAGACATTATGCGCCGCTTCGTACATGGCGGCTTTCACGTCCTTGTGTCCACCACGATTATCGAAAACGGAATTGACATCCCAAACGTCAACACCATCATAATTGACCGCGCCGATATGTACGGCGTTTCGCAGTTATACCAGCTCCGAGGCAGGGTCGGGCGAAGCGACCGTCCGGCGCACGCGTTTCTTTTTTACCCCCGCGATAAGGCTTTAAGCGAAGTGACGATGAAGCGCCTGCAAGTGATTTCTGATTTTACCGAACTTGGTTCAGGTTTTAAGATCGCCATGAAGGACATGGAAATTCGAGGGGCTGGAAACCTGCTTGGGCGCGAGCAGTCAGGCGACATTTATTCGGTCGGCTTTGACTTGTATATGCGCCTGCTTGACGAAGCGGTGCGCAAACTTGAGGATGAGCATTACGAGGCTGAAACCGAAACGCTGATGGAGCTTGAGTATTCAGGCTTTATCCCTGACGGCTACATCGATTCGGCGAAAGAGAAAATGGAAGTTTACAAAAAGATTGCAGGCATTCGCGACCGTGAAGAACTTGAAAGCCTCCGCGCTGAACTCACCGACCGCTTCGGACAGCCGCCTGATGAAGCCGCCTCGATTCTGGCGCTTGCCGAACTGCGCATCATTTGCCGCGACCTTTCGGTTGCCTCGCTCAAAGAACGCGGCGGTTTGGTGCGCGCGGAGTTCGGCAAAGTGTCGAAGGTCAAAGTTGAGCGGCTTGTGCGGCTGATGAAGGAATCGGCGGGCAAGGTGAAGCTTGATGCTAAACAGCCGAACGTGGTGATATTTGCGGCGGGGAATATCGGGCTTAAAGAAAAGAGTGAGTTTATCAGGGAGAAGCTTGCGGCGCTGGCGGGCTAACGAAATGAAAACCAGCCTATGCATCGCACCTAACAAAAAAGGCTGTTTCAGGATTTACTCCTGAAACAGCCTTTTCGTTTTACCGCTTACCGCAAAATTTTACTGAATGGGAAGCGGTCTTCCGCCTATAGCCCTTCCGGCGATATAACCGAAAGTTGCTGCCATAGACAGCGCACTGCCTGAGCTGGGATATACCTGAAAATAAAACTGGCCGTTGGCAACGTCACCGGCGGCAAAAAGCCCGGGAATGGGCTGACCGTTGCGCAGAACTTGAGCATGTTCGTTGATCATCAAGCCGCCTTTGGAAGCCAAAGTACTGGGCACGGAGCGCACCAGCCGCCAGTAATTGCCGATGGCGGGATTAAGCCCCGCGTACGTCAGTGCCGCTTCCAATGTGCGGTGATAGCCGCCCCAGGGATGACCCGCATCGCGCAAGGCTTCTTCCAGACCCGCTATGGTGGCGGACTGAACAAGCCAGCCTCTTTCTGTGGCGGTTTCTACGCTCAAATCAAGCACTGTACCGAAAGCGGGGAATCCACCGGCACCGGGGCCGCCGGGATGACCCGGGATGTTCAAAGGAGTATCAAGCGATTCCACTCTGACGGCTCGCCAGAAAGAGAAGTTCACATCATAAGCGGGAACGTTCCGGTCTGCGGGGGCAGGACCGGCTCTCCGCGCGTCTTCCCAACGGCGGTTAAGCATCCAGCGGACGGTAATCGGGTATTCATTGGCATTGGCATCAAAGAAAAGCTGGCGCACGGGGAGGGTGGGCGTAAAGCCTGTACGATCCATTTGACCCTGCACGGCAACACCGTAGGCGGCTTGACCGGCAGCGTTCAAAGGAGCACCGGCGTTGAAGGTCTGGTTGGGAGCGCCGGATGGCCGCCACACCGCGCCGCACTGGCTTATAAGGTTGTGGGCGGCAAAAGCCGGAAGATGCACACCTGCCGGATGCGGGAAGGGTCTNTTGTCGAAAGCCATCCAGCCCACAATTCCGCCTTTGAACAGCGTGTCCGCCCCGATTGCCTGGGCCATCTCTATTCCGCTGCCGCANCCTGTAACTCCGCCGCCAACGTCAAACGCGGAATCGGGNTTGTGCTGTCGCATCAACCTGGGGTTATTGTCAAAGCCGCCTGTTGCCAAAACCACAGCGCCGTTTGGTCTGAGGTTAAAGGTAATCGGAGCGCTGACCCTTCTGTCCCGTGCGTAAACGCCAATCACGGCTCCGGCGGCATTGGTGCGGAGGCTTGTTGCCTGAACGCCTATCATCATTTCNACNCCGGCTCTTTCAGCCGCGATATACACCATGCCGGGTGTTCCGCCCGCAAGGTGATAGCGGCTGCCGGCNGGGCCGCGGACAGTGGTTCCCAGGGGAATGGAGCGGAACCTGTGTTCTGACATAGTTCCGGCAGGTCCTGTAGCATTGATGGGAGCACCGGTCTGTGCCATAAGCCAGGTGATCGCAGGCGTTGCCGCGCGCGCCCACCTGTTTACCATATTGATATCAGGCTGACCTTCGCCTCTCATCATGATAAAATCAGCCCAGGCATCGGCATCAGCCTGAGTCAATGGGAAGGTAACCATGTTACCGGTAAATCTGGTTGTGCCGCCGGGTAAGTCTTGTTGCTCAATCAGAACGACCGCCGGATTGGGATTGCCCTGCTCCCTAAGCGTTTGTATCGCCGTGAACGCGGCGGACGAACCGGCAAGCCCGCTGCCCACAACCAGAACGTCAACTTCGATAGTGCGCGGAGTGCCAGCCGCAGGCTGGAACATTCTTCCGGGCGCTCCGGCTTGTGTCAGAGCCGTTCTTACCGCGTCCAGATAAAGCATACTGGTAACGGTGTTGCCGCTGACTACGTCAACCGCGACGGTCTGGTGCTGCAATATCCTTTCGGTGAGGATGGGGAGCGCCCAGTGTCCCATGGAATAGGTGTGGTGATCGGTTGTTCCATCGTGGGTTATGCTTAAAATCTGATCTGTTCCGACTTCTACCGTTACGTTAAAGGTGGG
>WQRS01000056.1 GCA_009786615.1 Treponema sp.
ACTGGTAGTCCACGGTAAGGCAAAATGGCGTTCCCGCCTCGTCCTGGCGGCGGTAACGTCTACCTATTGCGCCTGACTGATCGTAGTCGGTGGCAAAATCTTCCTTTAGTTCGCGGCGTATGTCTTGGGCAAGCTCTGCAAGCCCGTCCTTTTTCATAAGCGGGAGGACAGCAACAGTTACAGGCGCCAATGTCGGGTGGAAGCGCAAGACAGTGCGCCAGTCATCTTCGTTGCCTTTGTCGGCGACTTGCTCCTCATCGTAGGCATCGCAGAGAATCATCAAAACATTACGGGTAAGTCCTGCCGATGTTTCGATTATGTATGGCACATAGCGCTCGTTGGTTTCCTGATCGATGTATTGGAGGTCTTTGCCTGAATACTCAGTGTGCCGGCCGAGGTCGTAGTCGGTGCGGTTGTGAACACCCTCAAGTTCCCGCCAGCCCATAGGAAACAGGTACTCGATGTCCCACGCTTCTTTGGCGTAGTGGGCAAGTTCGCCCGGTCCGTGCTGATGCCAGCGCAGGTGATCCATCCTGACACCGAGGTTTTCGTAATACGCCCAGCGCCGTTTGCGCCATTCGTTAAACCATTCCTCGTCCGTGCCGCCTTTGACAAAGTACTGCATTTCCATCTGCTCAAACTCGCAGGTGCGGAAGATGAAGTTTTTGGTAACAATCTCGTTGCGGAACGCNTTGCCGATCTGCGCTATGCCGAAGGGGATTTTCATGCGGTTGGACTGAATAATGTTTTTGTAGTTGACGTAAATCCCCTGCGCGGTTTCCGGACGCAGGTAGATAATGCTTGCGCTGTCTTCGGCGGCTCCTATGTGTGTCCGGAACATGAGGTTAAACTTGCGCGTATCGGTGAGTTCCCCGCCGCAATCCGGGCATTTTTTCCCTGAAAGGTTCTCTTCCGGTATCTGGTCGGCACGAAAACGGGACTTGCATTTTTTGCAGTCCACCAGCGGATCGGTGAAGTTTTCCACGTGGCCGGAGGCTTCCCATGTGCGGGGGTGCATGAGGATTGCCGCATCAAGACCGACAATATCATCATTGAGCTGGGTCATTTCCTTCCACCATGCAGCGGCGATGCGGTTTTTCAGTTCCACGCCGAGGGGGCCGTAGTCCCATGCCCCATTTTGCCCCCCGTATATTTCTGAGGACTGAAACACAAAACCGCGCCGTTTTGCCAATGACGTGATTTTTTCCATAGTCGCTTTACCTGAATATTGCTCTTCGGACATCATCTTCTCCTTCTGTGTATTGCATTGTACAGAAGAAAGCAGGTTCTGAAAAGACAGCGTGNTGCAAACTGCAATTGGAAAATAATTATGCGGGCGGTAAAAGCCACCGATGGTTTGTTTGCATAAATATCAGTTTAAGGGTATACTAATAGTTAAGAATATGAATATCGGTATTTTCAGCGACACATATAAGCCCCAAGTCAACGGCGTTGTTACCGTTATTAGGGCGCTAAAGACGGGGCTGCAAGCCCGCGGGCACAACGTGTATATATTCACCGTAAGCCACCCAAAAGCGGTGGAGGAAGAAGGGGTTTTCCGTGTGCGGTCGGTGCAGTTTCCAACCGAGCCGCAGCATCGCATCGGGCTTTTTCTCGGAAACAATTGTTCGACAGTTCGCCCGCTTAACCTTGACATAATACACACGCATTCGGAGTTTAGCCTTTACTTTGCTTCGCGCCTTGTGAGCAGAAAGTTCAAAATCCCGTCGATTCACACTATACATACACATTATCCGGATTACATCGATTACATTCCGCCGCCGCTAAAAACACTTGTGGGGAAAAAGTTCCCAAGTTACATACGGCAGATTTTAAAAAGCCAGCGCTGTGTTATTGCCCCGTCAAAGAAAAATGCAAATTATCTTTCATCGGTGCGGTATTCAAAAACTGTCCGCATTGTTCCCAATGGAATTGACCTTTCGCATTTTCACGGTAATCTTGGCGAACGTGAAAATATCAGGAAAACAACACGCGAGCGTTTTGGTATCTCAAACGATGATGCTATGATCGTTTTTGTCGGCAGGCTTGGGCAAGAAAAAAATATTCCTGTGCTTATGGAAAACTTCAAGGAAATCCGGGCGCGCAAAAACGCCAAACTCGTGCTTGTGGGCGATGGGCCTGATCGCCATCTTTTGCAAACATACCGGCACGAACTTGGTCTAAACGATTCAGTTATTTTTACAGGTTACCTGCGCTGGCCTGATGAAATTCAGCAGGTTTATTCAAGCGCGGATTTGTTTATGAGTGCTAGCCACAGCGAAGTTCATCCCATCACGTTTATCGAGGCTATTGCCAGCGGCTTGCCGATTGTGGCGGCGGCGGACATCAGTGTGGAAGACATGGTTATAAACGGCGAAAACGGGTGGGCGTGTGAAGATGACAGCACGCTGTGGGAAAAAGCACTTGAAATTCTTGAAGATGACGACCTGCGCCGGCGCATGAAAACGCGATCGCTTGAAATATCGCAAAACTACACGATGGACAGCTTTGTTCAAGCCATGCTTGCCTGTTATGAAGAATACCGTAAGTAAAAAGCCTAAAGCCGCTGTCCGCTTATAGCTGAGATTATTATTTTGTCAATTCTGTTTCCGTCAAGGCTTGCGATTTTGAAACGGTAACCTGCATAATCAAAATGAGCGCCCGGGCGCGGTATTTCTCCGGCAAGATCAAGGATAAAACCTGCAAGCGTATGGTACTCAAGTGATTTTGCCCCAAGGCTTTTAAGCCCAAGCTCCTCAGCCGCATCTTCCACACTTATTCCGCCGTCAGCAATCCATGTTCCGTCTTCTTGCCGGACTATCGTTTCTTCGTCATCAGAGGCGGCGGAAAGTTCACCGACTATTTCTTCGATAAGGCTTCGTATGGTTAAAATACCGGCAAAACCGCCGTATTCGTCCATTACAAACAAGTCGTTTGCATCGGCTTTTTTTAANGCCTTAAATGCTTTCACAGGCGACATTGTTTCAGGGATAAAATAGGGCGGGCGCAAAAGCGGTTTTAATCCCGGCCAGGGAGAGTCAAGGAGCGAGCGAAGCAGATCTCTGACAGAAACCGCGCCTGCAACATCGTCAAGATCGCCGCGGACAACCGGGAGAAAGTTCTGGTAAACGGCGTTTTCCGCGGCGGTTTTGGCCTCTTCAACATCGGCTTCAATATCAAGCCACTCAATTTCAGAGCGGTGCGTCATAAGCGCGCCAACAGGCTTTTCTCCAAGGTGGATTACGCCTTCAAGCATGGTGCGCTTTTCGCTTTCCACAACGCCCGACTTTTCGCCCGCTTCCAAAGCGATTCTCAGTCCCTCTCCGGTCATGCTTTGTGATGATTTACGGAAAAACAATTTTTTGAAAAACAACAACAGTTTATTGGGTTGCACGATGATTACCTTATTCCGGATTAATTTCTTCCCTTGTAAGCGGACGGACAATAGAAATNCCGTCTTGTGAAGTTCCAATGATTTTATTTTTCCCGTCGGGGGTCAGCTCGCCGAAAACCTGCACAATTGGGTAGCGGGGATTTTCCGGGTTTGCNTCCACNACCTGCCCTTTACGCCCGCTTGATAAAAGCACATACAAGCCAATCGGGTAAATGGAAAGCGAGAAAACAAGCGCGCGCACAACGGTGTCATCATATTGCTTGCCTTCGTTTTTTAGAAGTTCAAGCATTCCCGTGTAGCCGTCCTTTGCTTCCTTGTGCGGGCGGTGNGAAGAAATCGCTTCGTAAGAACAAGCCACCGCAATTATCTTTGCGTAAAGACTGATTCTGTCGCCTGAGAGCTTGCGCGGGTAGCCGGAACTGTTTTCCCTTTCGTGGTGCTCAAGNGCGCCAAGAGTTACCGGCAGCGGAAAGTCAAATTCTTTAAGAATATTGTAACCGAGCGTTGGGTGAGCCAGTATTGCCTTGCGCTCCTGCGGCTGTAAAGGACGCTTGGAAAGGTAAACTTGAGGCGGGAACTTAATCATTCCGATTTCGTGAAGCAAAGAGGAAACTCCCAATTCGATGAGTCTGTACGTTGGGAGCTTCAAAAAGTTTCCGATGATTAACGCAATGATCGTTGAGCGGGTGGCATGAGCTGCAAGGTAGTTCCCTGTGGGGCTTGGAATCTCATTCCTCTGCACTCTCATCAGAAAGCGTCCCTCTTCGCGGATAACTTCACAAACGGATTTAACTCTTTCTGCTATAGGATTATAATCCAGTTTATTTCCGATTGTCGCTTGATTATATAATCCTTCTACATATTTTAAAAATGATGAATAAAAGTTTTCTGCCCTTATAATCTGATCAGTATCCACAACTGTTGACGGTTCTATGAGAACATTACCGTCCATTTCTTCTACCTTTTCGGCAGCGTAATCTTCCATTGGGTCGCCTGAACAGAAAACCTCTTTAAACTCCCACTTTTCAAGCGACTGCATCATTTTCTCCGAAAAAGGCATTTCAGGAGCGGTGAGGATGAACTGCTTTTCCAAATACACAGGCTCCGAAAAAAAACTTCCATGAGGTATGGTCTTAATGCTGTGTTTTTTCATGTTCTGGAATGCAGCCTCTTGGCCGGCTGTCTCGCTCATAAAAGTTCCTCCTTAGGGCTTCTTGCCTATTCCCCTTGATTCTTTTATCATGGGTACTGGGCATATTATAGGAGATTTTCGGTTGAAATTCAAATCCATTTTCATCGCACTTAATGTTGCATTGCTTTTCTCTATGGCGGCGATTATTCTGGTTCCCATATTCCTAATGGGAACCGCCGAAGCGACAGTTTTCCTGATTGGCAATTGGCCTTTTGTTGCCGTTTTAATCCTCATAATCATTACCTTCAATGTCTTTTATTTTACCAATAATAAGCTTTTTATGCTATTGGAGAAAGAGAACTGGCCTGCTTTAGTCCGTTATCTTGAGCAGAAAGTCATACGGGATGGCAAATACTCACCGCGTTTGGTGCGTCTTTTGGCAAACAGTTACCTTGTGCTTTCTGACTCTTCGTCAGTGATGAGCCTTGAAAACAAAGCGGCAATTGTCCGCCCTTCTCTTGTTGAAGACAGCGCTTTGCTTTTTGGGACAGCCCGAATTCTTGGGAAAGATATTCCCGGTGCTGTGCGCTTTTTTGAAACCCGCAAAGATACGGCAAAAGCAAAGCTTAGGGAGTGGATTCGCTGGTATTACGGTTTTGCCTTGATGATTGACCGCCAGACGGAAAAAGCGGCGGATGAGTTTTCCCTTTTGGCGCGCTTTTCCAAAGACGGGGTTATTTGCGGGCTTTCCTCGTATTTTTTAAGCAGCGCCATCACCAAAGCGCTGCCTGAAAAAACGCACGAGTTTGAAGGCGCGTGGAAACAGGGAAGCCAGCGGGTACGCAAAGCGCTGCCTGAGCAAAGGCATTGGCAGAAGGAAATTTCCCGCCTTTCATCTGAAATACACATTGCCGTTTTATCCAGGTATATTAACGAAGCTTCAAGATGGTTGTATAAAATCTGATTTATAACTAATGTATACGGGCATTTACCACAGATTCACAAGCAAGGAACGAAATGATGAGAACTTTTGATAAAGCATCCAAACTTAATAGTGTGTCTTACGACATCAGGGGGCCTGTTCACAAAGAAGCCAGGCGCATAGAAGCAGAAGGCTTTAAGGTGCTTAAACTTAACATCGGAAGCCCGGGCGCGTTCGGCTTTGAAGCGCCTGAAGAAATCCGGCAGAGCATGATAACAAACCTTACAAGCGCCGTTGGTTATGGAGAGTCAAGCGGGCTTTTGGCGGCGCGGGAAGCCATAAAGCGCGACTGCCATGAGAAAGGGATTCCCGGTGTGGAGGCAAGCGATATTTTTATCGGCAACGGGGTAAGTGAGCTCATCATGATTTGTATGCAGGGGCTTTTGAATCCGGGCGATGAAGTGCTTGTTCCAATGCCTGATTATCCTTTGTGGACAGCGTCTATCACCCTTTCCGGCGGCAAAGCTGTTCACTACCTTTGTGATGAAAAAGCTGACTGGAATCCCTGCATTGATGACATAAAAGCCAAAGTGTCGCCAAAAACAAAGGCAATCGTTGTCATAAATCCCAACAATCCCACAGGCGCTGTGTACAGTCAGGAAACGCTTTCAGGCATTGCAGACATCGCCAGAGAGCATGAGTTGATCGTTTATTCGGATGAGATTTATAGCCGCATTACCTATGACGAAGCAAAGCATATTCCGTTTGCTTCAATTGCACCTGATGTTTTAACCGTTACCTTTGACGGGCTTTCCAAATCGTGGCGTGTGGCAGGTTTTCGCACAGGCTGGATGTTTTTCACGGGGAACAAAAAAGCCGCCGAAGGTTACTATTCAGGCATTGAAACGCTTGTTAGCATGAGGCTTTGCGCGAATATGCCTTCGCAATTCGGTGTTCAGGCGGCGCTTGAGCACCCTGAAAGTATAAAAAAACTGACTCTTCCCGGCGGAAGACTTAAAGAACAGCGCGATACGATTGTAAACATGGTCAACAAAATTCCGGGTCTTTCGGTTGTTGTGCCCAAGGGTGCGTTGTATTGTTTTCCAAGAATTGACACGATGCACTATAATATAAAGAGCGATGAGAAATTTGTCACGGATTTGCTGAGAGCGGAGCATTTGCTTTTGGTTCACGGCTCAGGATTTAACTGGAAAGAACCTGATCATTTCAGAATTGTTTTTTTGCCTGATACCGAAACGCTTGCTGAAGCTATGCGGCGGCTTGAGAAATTTCTAAAAAGTTATAAACAGGGAGAAAATTGATGCGTTAATAGCGGCAGGTAAACGCATTTTTCAAGCCGCATTTACAAGCTGCGGTTTGAAAAATGCCGTTTACTGTGCCGGCAGCCATCAATGCCGGACAATGCACAGTGAACAGTTAAAAAAGAACGAGTCAGATGTTATAGGATACCAGAACAATCTCCTGCAGGCGATGAATCAGGTTGCGGGTTTGCTTTTAAACACCGACACAGCGCTTTTTGAAAAGGCGCTGCACGACAGTATGCAGGTGATAGCGCAGGCTGCAAATGCTGATTGTGTGTATATCTGGAAGAACAAAATCGTTGACGGGCAGCTTTGCTGTTTTCAGCTTTTTGAGTGGGCGCAAAGACCTACGATTTACAGCGGAGAAAACACCTTTTACAGCTATAGTGAAACATTTACCGGCTGGGAAGAGTTGCTGTCGAAAGGCGAATGTGTTAACGCTTTATCACGCGATCTGTCTGAACCGACTTATAACTTTTTATCGCCTGCGGGCATTCTGTCGGTGCTGGTTGTTCCCATTTTTCTAAAGGGCGAGTTTTGGGGNATTGTCGGTTTTGACAACTGCCGCCAAGAGCGCTTGTTTTCCAAAGACGAAGAAACGATTTTAAAATCGGCGAGCATTCTTATTGCCAACTCATTTTTCCGCAACGAAATGACACAACTCATTCTTGACAAGTCAGAGCGCCTTGAAGAAGCGGTAAAACAGGCAAACGAAGCTACCCTCATTAAAAANAATTCGCTTAAAGCGCTTGAAAACATTCTCAACAGCATTGACGCCGCAATTTATGCAACTGTTCCTGACACAGGCGAATTGCTTTTTGTAAACACATGGATTAAACGCGCGTTTAANATTGAAGGTGATTCGGCNATAGGAAAGCTCTGCTACAAAATTTTTCGGCGCGGNATGGATGATCGCTGTAGTTTTTGCCCCTGCATTCAGCTTGAGAAAAATCCTGAAAGAACAATTGTGTGGGAAGAATATATTCCTGAGCTTGATTCTCATGT